>JBKCXA010000532.1:0-8568 GCA_046316935.1 Prosthecobacter sp. | reverse complement strand
CCCTTTGACGCCGCTCGCGATGGCCTCGCACTCGGCGAAGGTGCCGCGGTCATGATTTTGGAGGCGGAAGAAGTGCGTCAAAGCCCCGCGCTGGCCGACGTGACCGGTTATGCGACCGCGACGGACCTGCATCACCTCACGCAGCCTGATCCGATGGGCAATGCGGCCATCCGCACCATGACGCAGGCCACGCTGCAATCCGGCCTCACACCCGCCGATATCGACTACATCAACTCCCACGGCACCGGCACGCCCTTCAACGATGTGGCGGAGGCACAAGCCATTGCCGCGTGGGCGGGCGAGGCCACCTCACGCATCGCCGTGAGCTCCACGAAATCGGCGATGGGTCATCTTTTAGGCGGCGCAGGCGCGGTGGAGGCCGTCATCTGCCTCATGGCGCTGCGAGGCCAGTGGATGCCCGCGAGCCTCAACGTGCGCGAGGTGGACCCGGCGGTGAAATTTGACCTCGTGCGCACTTTCCGCCGTGCGAAGGTGGAGCATGCGCTGACGAATTCCTTCGGCTTTGGCGGCACGAATGCCACGCTGGTGATGAAAAGGAGGTCCGCATGAACGCCACCGGCCTTCACATCAACGGCGTGGGTGCCGTGAGCCCCGCAGGCTGGAGCAGCGCAGACCTGCTGCGTGCTGTTCGTGACAAGATGGAGCTTCCGGTGACGAATTGTCCGCGTCCGGGCGTCGAGCGTCCCTGGCCCTGCCCGGTGCGCACCGTGCCACCTGCCCCGCCGGAGAAGCAGGTCAAGCATCCACGCTTCCGCCGCGTCTCTGCGATCTCCCGTTATGCCGCTGCGGCTTGCTTGGAGGCCTTGAAGGATGCCGGCTTCGACACGCCGCCACCTCGGTTGGGCATTCTCTTCGTCATGATGAATGGCTGCGTGAACTACACCGGCCGTTTTTACCAGGAGGTGCTCGACAATCCCGCGCAGGCCAGCCCGCTCATCTTCCCTGAGACCGTTTTCAATGCGCCCGCCTCCCACATCGCCGCGCTGCTCGGTGCCGATGGCGCGGTGACGACCATCATCGGCAATTCCAACGCCATCATGGAGGCGCTCGACATGGCCGCCGTTTGGCTGAACTGCGGCGTGTGCGATCACTGCCTCGTTGTCGGTGCCGAGGAATGCGACTGGCTCAGTGCCGAGGCGCTCACCTACTATCACGAGGCACACATCGCCACCGAGGGTGCCGGGGCGCTGCTCGTCTCGCTCGAAGGCAAAGGACCATCCATTCAGCGCATCGCCGGCCCCGTGGCCTTCCATTCCTGGAAAGAGCGCTGTGAAAGCATCGCGCGGCTTGCCTTGCCCGCCTCCATCTTGATCGACGACCACAACGGCATCGCCAAACACGACGCCGCCGAGGCGGCCGCCTGGTCTCATCTCGACTTCAAGACCCGCCACAGCCCGAAGAAGCTCCTCGGCGAAAGCATGGGCGCCTCCGCCGCCCTCCAGCTCGTCCTCGCCACCCTCGAAAGCCGCGACCAGCAGACCTCCGTGGCCGTCTCCATGCCCGGCAGCAACACGGCGGCGTATGCCTGTGTGGTAGGCTTCGATGCGGAAGTTGGAGTCTAGGCGTTAGCCGACCTCTTCGACCTCTCGGACCTTCCCAAACCATCGGCTAAAGCCTAGACTCCAACTTTCATGATCGAGCACCGAGGGCGCTATTCACTCACATAAAACATCCCCGCGAAGGTATTCGACGTGAGTTTCGCATCCGCTGGTGGATTCACCAGCATGTTGGAGATATCGCCATCGAGGTAGAGCACGTCCTCGCAGCCGAGATGGAGAAAGAATCGGCTGAATTGATGGAAGGTCACGGTGCCGAGTTTCGCGTCGTCGCGGTCGCTCATGGCAAAAAGGATCTGCTTGTCCTTCTTGCGCACGCCGACGGCATTGCGGAGGCGCTTGTTAGGCGAGTTGACGTTGAAGGCAGGATGGATGACACCGTTTCGCAGCATGAGCGGACCACTTTGCGTGGCGAGACGAGGCTTTAGGCCGCTGCGGGCAAACTCACCTGCCTCCATCACGCCGGGGCCGTGCTGGTCATCGAGATAAAAAACGCCATTCGGCATCAGGTAGAAGTTCCCGTCGCCGGGGTTGAGATTCAGCGGGACGAGCACTTTGCCAGCGCAGATGGTCAATCCGCAGGGTTTGGGGCCTCGCTCGAAAATGCCTGCGTTGGTGGCGAAGGCGATCTTCTGACTTTTCGCGGCCAATTCACGGCGCAGACCATTGAAATCGCCCAACGGCTTTCCATCGACCCCCAACCAGGCGAGCTGCAATTTCGGCCAATCCGCCGGATCGACGCGGAAAAGATGGTAGCGAGCCCCTTCATGCTCCACGACCTCCGCGGCGTGAAGGTGAGTGGTCATCCCGGCGCATCCAAAAGCGGTGAGAATCCAGCGTGTAAGCTTCATGAGAGGCATTTTGCAGGCATGCAGGCCTTGTTTCCAAGGGAAACCTTTTGCCTTTGGCTGTATCCGGCCAAGTTCGCGGACGCTCTCCCATGTTTTCCGCCCGCGACTATCTCGATCTCACGCACACCAAGCACAGCATCCTCTTTCCCGATGATGCGCCGGTGTGGACGGCACTCTCCCGCATCGAGCAGTATCTGGAGTTCCGGTTGCAGCGGGAGATTCGCTGCCAGGTGCCGCCGGGGGCCTTCATCGGTGAGGATGTGTTCATCGACGAAGGCACCACGCTGGAGCCTGGATGCGTGATTCGTGGTCCGGCCTGGATCGGAAGAAACTGCCAGATCCGGGCCGGCTGCTACATCCGCGAAAACGTGCTCGTGGGCGATGGCTGCGTGCTGGGGAACTCCTGCGAGTTCAAGAACTGCGTGATCTTCGACGACTGCGAGGTGCCTCACTACAACTACGTGGGCGACGCCATCCTCGGCCACCGGGCGCATCTGGGTGCGGGTGTGGTGCTTTCCAATGTGCGGCTCGATCGCCAGGAGGTCACCGTGCGCACCGAGAACGACGTCATCCCCACCGGCCTGCGGAAATTCAGCGCGGTGATCGGCGACCACGCGGAAATCGGCTGCAACAGCGTCATCAGCCCCGGCAGCCTGCTCGGGCGTCGCAGCATCCTGTATCCGCTGACGCACTTCGGCGGCGTGCTGGGCCATGATTTGATGGTGAAGACCCGCCAGACGCAGCAGGTGGTGAAGCGCAAGGGGCGGTGAAAGGCTGGGGAACTGGAATGATGGAGAATTGGAGTGCTGGGATACCCAACACTCCATCCACTACTCCAACACTCCATCCATCCCGCCCTTGTCCGATCAGCCGTGCACGTCGCACTTCTCCGCTTCGGGCTCGGTTTCTTCGACGACGGCGTTCGCCTTGAGGAATTCGAGGGCCTCCTGGAGGAGAAGGTCGGCGCGGACGTTGTCGAGGAGGCCGTTCTTCTGGGCTTCGGCCATGAACTTCTTCGCAGGCTTGTTCTGACGCTCGGCGATCTGGGCGAGGGCCATGGCGACCTTCTGGCCGGGGACTTCGAGGGCTTCTTTCTTGGCCACCTGCTCGAGGATGAAGCTGACCTTCACGTTGTGGCGGGCCTGATTGGTGGCGCTGTCGAGGATGGCCTCCTGCTGGCTGACCAGTTCCTCTTCAGGCACGCCCTGCTGCATGGCACGCATGGCGATCTCGTTGGTGCGGCGCTGGGCTTCGCGGTTCACGACTTCCTGCGGGAGGTCGAACTCCACCTTTTCAAAGATGTGCGCGATGACCTGATTGCCCTTCGCGGTGTCGCGGGCCTGCTCCTTGCGGCGGCGGATGGCATCGCGGACCTCGTTGCGAAGGGTTTCGAGGGACATTTCATCGCCACCGATCTTCTTGATGAATTCTTCGGTGAGCTCCGGCACGGCCTTGAACTTCACGCCATGGCATTTCGCGGCCAGGGTGATGGTCTTGCCGCGCAAAGCCTCGTAACGGAAATCCTCGGGGATGGTGAGGCTCAGCGTGCGCTCGGCGTCTTTTTCGATGCCGACGAGACCGGCGTAGAAGCCCGGGAGGAAATCTTCCTCCTCGGCGAGCAGGAACCAGTTTTCCTTCATCTCCTTCAGGTGCGCGGGAGCGTCCGGCATGGCTTCATCGAGGCTCTGGCCGTCGAGGCTGCCATTCGTGGAGAGCACCACGACATCGCCATTGGCGGCGGCGCGGCTCACGTCTTCATAGGACGCTTGGTTTTCGCGGATGTGAAGGAGGTCGTGGTCGATATCGGCGTCGGTCACCTCGATACGCGGGAGCTTCACGGGGATGCCTTTGTATTCAGGCAGCTCAAATTTCGGCGCGAGGCTCATCTCGATGCTGAAGGAGAAGCTGGAGTCCGTGTCGTGATACATCTTGTCCTTCACGGCGAGCACGTTCAGCACTTCGAGGCCCTCGCTTTTCATGGCCTGGCGGAGGCCATCGTTGATGAGCTGCTTTTCGAGCTCGTCCTTCACCTCGTTTTCGTAGCGCTTGGCCACGATGCTCTTCGGCGTTTTGCCGGGGCGGTAGCCGGGGAGCTGCACCATGCGGGCGAAGTAGGCGACGATCTGGTCACGCTCCTTGGTGACTTGGTCGGCGGGCACGCGGACATGGGCGACGGCGCGGCAGTTGGGCTGGTGTTCGACGTTGATGTTCATGGCGGGGAATTTCAGGGGCGGTCAGGGTCCGCTCGCGGGGTGTGGCAAGGGGAGGCCGGGCCGGAGGGGCGGGCATGCTAGGACAACTTGCGGGTTTGACAACCACTGAAAAACCCGTTCTTGGCCCCGTCCCATGCGCCTCCATACCCGCCCTGAAGTCTGGTTTCTCGTCCTCGCCAGCGGCCTCGCCGCCTGGTGGGCGCTCCGCGAGCCGGAGCCCTACGCCACCGAGGCCACGGAGGTCAGTGCCACGATGGCCGAGGACGCCGTCCTGCGCATCCAGCGCTGCACCCTCACCCGGGACTTTGGCAATGCCCGGCTGGACATCGAATTCCGCTTCCGCAACACCGCCCCGCGCCCCCTTTTCATGCAGCCGCCGGATGTCCGGCTCCTCACGTCCGAGGGCAAGGAGGTGCCGCCCTTCATTCTGCCCGCCGAGCGACCGCCCCGAGTGGCCGAAAAGGCCTCCGGCGACCTCCGGTTGCGTTTTTGGCTCGAAAAAGAGCATCTGGCCTCCGGTCTCCGGCTCGATGTGCGCGGCCAAAATGCCGAGGTTAAGTCCAAGGAGCCCTTTGACCTCGAAAAGCTCGAAAACGACCAGCCGAAGGTCTGGACGACCTCGAAATGGCAGTGACAAAGCGGGGCTCCGCTGGCGTTTAATGCGGCCCATGCGCTTCCTTGCCTCCTTCCTGCTGCTTTCCTCCGTCCTTTTCTCCGCCCAGCCGAATGTGCTCGTCATCATCGCGGATGACCTCGGCTACGCGGACATCGGCGTGCATGGCGGGGCCGAGGTGCCGACGCCCCACATCGACGCCCTCGCCGCCTCCGGCGTGCGCTGCACCAGCGGCTACGTCTCCGCGCCCTACTGCAGCCCCTCCCGAGCCGGTTTTCTCACCGGCAAAGCGGCGACCCGCTTCGGCCATGAGTTCAATCCGCATGTCGGCGACGAGGCGAAGCTCGGCCTGCCGCTCGATCAGCGCACGATCGCCAACGTGCTGCACGATGCCGGCTACGCCACGGCACTGATCGGCAAATGGCATCAGGGGTTTGACGCGGCGCATCATCCGCTCTCGCGCGGCTTCGACGAGTATTTCGGCTTCCTCGTCGGCGGTCACAACTTCCTCCTCCACAAGGATGCCGAGCCGAAATTCGGCACTGCGCATTCCCACGACCTCATCTACCGCGGCCGCGAGGTGCAGAAGCTCGACGGCTACACGACGGATCTCTTCACCGATGAGGCGATGAGCTTCATGAACCGGCACACCGCGAAGCCGTGGTTCCTTTACCTCGCCTACAACGCCGTCCACACCCCGCTGGAAATCGTCGAAAAGCACCAGAGCCGTCTTCCGGCCAGCGTCACCAATCCCGCCCGCCGCGGTTACCTCTCGCTGCTCATCGGCCTCGACGATGCCATCGGTCGGCTGATGGCCGAGGTGCGTGCGAAGCATCCCGACACGCTCGTGTTCTTTTTCAGCGACAACGGCGGCAGCGGCAAAAAGCCTTTCTTTGCCACCAACACCGGCCGCAACATCCCGCTGCGCGGTGACAAAGGCCAGACCTACGAAGGCGGCATCCGCGTGCCGTTTTTTGTCTCCTGGCCCGGCAAGCTGCCCGCCGGCAAAACCTTCGACCATGCCGTCACCGCGCTCGACGTGCTGCCCACAAGCTGCGCCGTGGCCGGAGCCAAGGCTCCCGATGGCATCGAAGGCGTGAACCTCGTCCCGCACCTCAGCGGCGAAAAGAGCGAACCTCCCCACGACATGCTCGCCTGGCGTTTCGGACCGCAGCAGGCCATCCGCAAGGGCAACCACAAGCTTGTCATCAGTCGTGACTTCGAAGCGAAGAAAAACTCCGCCTGGCAGCTCTTCGATCTCAGCACCGACATCGGCGAGCAAAACGATCTCTCCGCGTCAAAGCCCGAGCTCGTCGCCGAGCTCAAATCCGCCTGGGAAGCCTGGAACGCCAAAAACATCACGCCTCTCTGGCCCGGCACCCCGAACGAAGATCCGAAGCCGGGGAAAAAGTAGCGCAGCAGCGCCGCGTCGAAAAAATTTTGCGACGCTTTGAACAACCCAAACGGCCTCGAATCTAATGCCAGCACAGTGATTGCGGGCGCAAGCCGTCATAAACTGGGTCTTGAGAGTGATTGGTTGTTAACCTGTTGAGGGTTGACCCCAAAAGCAACGACGGGGCCGGGCGGAATCGGGAGCCGCCCGGCCCCAATTGCGTAAACGCGGAACGCAGGCACAGTCCGCCGCATGAGTGTGGATGTTGTGTGTGCCATTTTGAAACGCGGTGAGACCGTCATGATCGCCCGGAGACCCGCGGGCAAGAAACTGGGCGGCCTGTGGGAATTCCCCGGCGGCAAGGTGGAGCCCGGTGAAGCGCCTGAAGCGGCTCTGCATCGGGAACTGCATGAAGAGCTGTTCTGTGAAGTCTGTATCACACGTTCCCTGCCAGCCTGTGAGCATGCCTATGAATGGGGCTGCATCCGCCTCATTCCATTTGAGTGTGAGCTCGCCCCTGACAGTCCGGAACCGCATCCCCATGAGCACTCCGAACTCGCCTGGGTGACGCTCGCCGAGATTTCACGCTATGAATTGGCACCAGCGGATCTGCCGGTGGTGGAGATGCTGGGGCAATGAACGCAAAAAAGCGCATGGTGGGTACCATGCGCTTCGTGAGATCTTGTTGGAAGGGAGGCCTTATTCCTCGCAGCAGCCGTCGCAACCACCGCAGCATCCATCGCACCCGTAGTCTCCCTCACACTCCTCCGCGATGCCGTTGTCGTCTTCCTCTTCCATTTCTTCCTCTTCCTCTTCCTCGGTGTCCGCGTCAGACGTGTCGCACACGCCGTCGCAGTCATCGTCGGTGTCTTCGCAGTCGGCCGTGCCGTCGTTGTCATCGTCCGTGTCTTCCTCATCGTCGATGCCGTCTCCGTCGTCGTCTCCATAGCTTTCGCCGACTTCCTCAAAGAGACTGTCCTCGCTCTCCACGTCCTCCTCTTCGAGTTCCTCGTCAAACTCCTCCTCGAGTTCGGCGTCCTCGACATCGGCGTCTTCTTCCTCGTATTCTTCGAGGTCTTCTTCGAGGGACGTCTCCTCCTCCTCACTGATGGTTTCGACGACGGCCACTTCCTCGTAGTAGTCGTCATACTCCTCGATGACCTGCTCGGTGTATTCCCACTCCTCGTAGTAGGCATACACTTCCTCCTCGCTGCCGAAGCACACGTTCATCACTTCGATGTCGTCTTCGAGCACGGCCCACACTTCGTAGAACTCGGGGTAGGCGATGGAAATGATCTCCGAGTAGGCCCACATCGCGTTCTGGAGGCGGTTCCACTGATACATGTAGGAGGCGTAACCCAGCTTGCCCCTGCCTTTCTGGCGCGTGCGGTCGAGGTCGTTAATGAGACCCACGAGATCCTTCAGGAGCCGCTCCTGCCAGGACTTGGGCTTCGCCTTGGCATAGACCTTGTTCAAATTCGCAAATAGGGCGTCGAGCTGCTTGCTGCTCTTGGCGAGATGCTCCTTCTCCTTCGCGGAAAGCGGTGTCTTCTGGCGGTAGCGAGCCACGGCAGGGCCGTAGTGCTCGGCATACATCTCATAGGCGTTGTGCAAGGCGGTGATTCCGCGTCCTGCCGTCACTTTCGGATACTTTCCGCGGATCATGCCCCAGCTTGCCGCCGTTTGAGTCAGCGCACGGCCGACGGTTTCGAGGCCCTTCAGCATGTTCGCGTTTTTCTTTGCAATGCCATCCTCCATCAGGTCCAGGCCGTCCCAGGTGTCGCTCAGGCCCTGCCAGTAAGGCTTGGTCTGTTTGGCCTTGTCATTGATCGGCTCGGACTGCTGGACGATGTAGATCACCGCCTTGCGCATGTCATCCACCAGGCTGCTGGCCGTGGGTGCTTTGCCTTTCTTGTTAGAG
>JBKCXA010000531.1:0-2331 GCA_046316935.1 Prosthecobacter sp. | reverse complement strand
GCGGTAGCCCTGGGCGAGACGCGCGGCGATGCCATTGGCAAACGGCGCTTCGTTCAGCCCCGTGTCGCTCATGCCGAGCGGGCCGGTGAGCTGGGCTGAGAGCAGCGCTGAATACGGCGCGAGACCGGCGCGATCGCCCAGCGCAAGCGCGAGCAGGCCGGAGCCGGTGTTGGAATACTCGTAAGTCGTCCCCGGCGGCGCGCTGAGCGTGAAGCCGGAGAGGTAGGTGGCGAGTTGCGTCCTCGTGTAGCCTTGCGCCGGATAAAATGCCGGACCGGTCATGTTGTTCGGGAACGCCGGCAGGCCACCGTAGTGCGTGGCCAGTTGCGCGACAGTCACCGGCTGGGTGCCGAAGCCGGGCATCCGAAGATCGGGCGCGAGCAGTGCATTGACCGGCGTGCTCGGGAGCAACGTGCCGCCGGAACTCTCAATCTGCGAGGCGAGCAGCAGGCCGGTGAATGTCTTCGAGAGGGAGCCGACTTGAAAAAACGTGTCGCCATCCGGCGGTGTCGCGCCGCCCGCGCTTCGTGCGCCAAACCCAAACGTCCGCGTGCCCTGGTCCGTGACCACCATGACCACCAGACCGACCGAACGCGTGGGTGTCAGCCCCGAGGCATCCACCTGCGGTGTCGCCAGTCGTGCCACCTCATCCGCGAACGTTGCCGCCTCAGCGCGCGGTGACAACGCAAGGAACGCGCCCAAAGCGAGCCGCGACGTCAAACGAAGGAAAACGCTCGTGGGCTTCATTGGGTTCGAAGGGTTTTGTTGGGGGAAAGAGCCGAGCGATAGAACTCCCAATTGTCATCTCCAAGGGTGGTGAGCACGAGATTCGGGTCGTGCGGGACGTCGGGTAGCTGGCGGTAGGTGAGTGGTATCTTGAGTGCGTCGAGATGTTGCTTGAACTCCCGATTGAAGGCGAGGGTTTCATCGCGATCGCCGACAATCTGGCGGATGAGCAGGCCGGCGCGGAGCTTTTCGACGTTTCGCTCGACGATCTGCCAGGGGCTCTGTTCGCGGTAATAGGCCATGTCATTGCCGTAAACGGTGGCGAGCAGGCGATCACGTTCGCGAGGTGCCGCGCGCGGCGTCTCCGTGAACTCCGCCTGGAGTGGCCCGGCTCCGAGCAACGATACGGCGGCGAAGAGCTGGGGATGTTTGAAGCCGAGCCGGGCCGCGCCGTATCCTCCCATGCTGAAGCCTTCAATGATGCGGCCATCGCGCGTGGCCTGCGTGCGAAAGGTGCGATCAATGTGCGGCATGAGTTCGCTGATGAACATCGTCTCCAGCTTCACGGAACCATCCTTCCAATCGCACCACATGCCCTTTGGCAGCCCGTTGGGAAAGACCAGGATCATCGGCGGGATTTTTCCGGCACGCATGGCCTCGCTGTAACGCCGCGCCATCTGCGCCGCAGCGCCCGGCGAACTGCCACCGCTGCCGTGCAGCCAGTAGAGCACGGGAAAGCGGCGTTCTTTGTCGATGTCGTAAGGCTGCGGTGTGAAGACATAGCAGCTCACTTTTTCGCCGGCAGACTTGCTGTCGAAAAGCACGCGCTGCATGCGCGGCACATCCGGTTCCGGCAGCACCCATGGGTGTTCGGCTGATGGTGCCACCTGTGGGGATGCTGCGTTGGCATCCTCGGGGAGCTTTGCCAAGGCCGTGCGATAGAACTCCCAGTTTGTCTCGCCCAGACCTTGGAGCAGCGCGAGCGTATCGTGGCCTGCGTCCGGCACGATGGAAAAGGCATGGTCGATCTTGAGCTTGGTGAGATGCGCGGAATAAGCGCGATTCAGCGGGCCGGTGCTGTCACGCGATCCGACGGCCATGCGCACCATCACTTTGCCACGCACTGCCTCAGCCTGCTGTTCGGCAGTGGTGATGGGATGCTGTGCCCGGTAGTAATCCAGGTCGCCACCAAAGACTTCCTTCAAGATGCGCTCACGTTCGGCAGGATTGGCGCTGGCCCGCGGCCCGGTAAAGTCCAAGCCCAGCGGCCCGCCTGCGAGGATGGAGACCGCTCCGAAAAGCTGCGGATATTTGAAGCCCAGTCGTGCCGCGCCGTAGCCGCCCATGCTAAACCCCTCGATGATGCGCCCCTCGCGTGCGGCGATGGTGCGGTAGGTGGCGTCGATGTGCGGAATGAGTTCCTTGATGAGCACGGTCTCAATGGGCGTGCTGCCGTCTTTTGAATCGCACCACATGCTGCCGAGCAGTCCGTTGGGGAAGACCACGAGCATGGGCGGAATGTGGCCTTCCTGCATCGCGCGATCAAAAAACGCGGAGAGCTGCGGGATGCCGGGCAATCCACCTCCGGTGCCATGCAGCCAGTAG
>JBKCXA010000530.1:0-8199 GCA_046316935.1 Prosthecobacter sp. | reverse complement strand
ATTTGAGGTTGAGCTTGAAGGTGCCGTCAGGCTGGATGTGGACGAGTTCACGCATCTCCTTCATGTACTTTGGCTCGCCGTAAGGGGCGAGACCCATGACCTTGTATTCATCGCCAAAGTAAGGGAAGCCGATGAACTGGGTGATGACGCTGTAAAAGATGCCAAGCGAGTGCGGGAAGTAGATGCGGCCGTCGATTTGGATGTCATTCCCCTTCCCCATGCCCCACGTGGAGCTGGCGAAGTCGCCAAAGCCATCAATCGAAAGGCAAACGGCCTCATCGAAGTCGGAAACGAGGAATGCAGAGGCGAGGTGAGCCAGGTGATGCTCCACGCGATGCACCTGAGCCCGCAACGTTTCTCCCGGGAACGCGGCCTGCACGCTCTCCTCGAAGGAAGCGGCGCGTTTCATGTTCGCGAGGCGTTTCCAGATGAGGCTGAGGCTGGGGCGCTTCTGGAGCACATAGAGCGCCCGGCGGAGGTTGTTGACCTTGGGGTTCCGATTGATGGCGATGTGATCCACATCGCTCAATTTGAGGCCCGCATCCGCGAGGCACCACTTCATGGCCTCGGTGGGCAAACCGGACCAGTGCTTGATGCGGCGGAAACGCTCCTCCTCGGCCGCACAGACCAGTTTTCCATCTTTGACGAGGGCGGCGGAGGAATCGCCGTGGAAGGCATTGAGACCAAGAACAATCATGAATCAAATCGGGGTACGCTGCCGCCCTTGGTCAGTGCCAAAGAGGGCAGACCAAAGGGCCACAGTTGCCGGGGTTGGTGACGGCGAATTTCCAGAAAAAGAGGCGCGACACTATCACGTTGGCCTTGAGCGAAAAGAACAAAGTTCAGGGCAATTTCGCTCCAGAAAATGGGTTGCGCCCCAGAGAGGTGAAATTCTTGCTGACCAAGGTCTGCAAACCGACTAAATAGCCCCACCACCCGATGCCTGTGTCACCATCTATTTCACGACTCATCCTCGCCACTGCCGCAAGCCTGATCATAGGGATGCCGCTGGCTGCCCAGAACGCCCCCGCCCCCAAGACAGACCTCATGCAAGGCGGCCGCAAGAGCACCCTCGGCATGCGTTTTGTGCCGGTTCCGGGCACGACGGTGTTGTTCGCCGTCTATGAGACCAGGGTTTCCGAGTGGAACGAGTTCCTGAAGGCCAAAAAGTTCCCATGGTCCTTCCAGCCGCACTTCAAGCAGGAAGAGAATCATCCCGTCGTGGGGGTGAACCTCCAGGACGCCATCACCTTCTGCAACTGGCTCACCGAAAAGGAGCGTGAGGAGGCAATCCTCGACAATGCGAAGAGCTACCGCCTGCCCACTCCCGAGGAGTGGGATGCTGCCGTCGGCCTGGCCTCCGCACGCAAGGGCAAGGCATTCACGGCTGAGGACAAACTGGCTGACACTCAAAACTTCGTTTGGGGCCTGCTGTGGCCACCGCCCCCGAAATCGGCCAACTACGCGGAGCACGAGATCGACGGCTATTCCGATGGCTATGAGTTCACGGCTCCGGTGGGACAGTTCACCCCGTCCGCGGAGGGCCTTTACGACCTGGCAGGCAATGTTTGGGAGTGGACTGACAAGCCGGACATGCAGAGCGCCGCCACCGGGATCCTGCGCGGCGGCTCCTGGGCTTACTTTCGCCGGGAGTGCCTTGTGAGCAGCTATCGCTACACTGTGCCAGCAGACATGCGCATGCCCACTGTGGGCTTCCGCTGCGTGTTCGAGGACAAACAACGCACCGCCATGATGCTGGCTCAACGGGACGCGGCAAACAAGCAGAGCGTCGAGGACCAGATCAAACGCATGCGTGACGCCGAAGGCACCGACAAGGCTGCCATCGACGCCTTGCGACAGAGAATGACCGGGGGCGGTGATACTTCAGAGCTGCCCGACCCCGCCAAATTGTCGCCCGCTGTTGCCGGCGTCGCCTACACCAACACTCTGGGCCTGCGATTTGTGCCCCTGGAGAGTGGATCCAAAGTCCTCATCTCCACCACCGAAACACGCGTCCGCGACTATGAGGCCTGGTTGAAGGCCACCAACGGCACCTGGCAGAAAAAACCACCCTTCCTGCTGGGGAACACGCACCCTGCCGCCGGCGTCTCCTGGGACGACGCCAAGACCTTCTGCCAGTGGCTCACCGAAAACGAGCGCAAGGCACAGCTCATCCCCTCGAACGCCGCCTACCGACTGCCCACAGATCTGGAGTGGAGCCTTGCCGCCGGGTTGAAAGGAGAAACCGGCAAAGATCCTGCCGAGCGCCACCAGGCCAACAAAGAGCACTTCCCCTGGCCCACACGCAGCGCCGAGGAATGGAAGCCACCGGTCATGAGCGTGAATCTCGACGCCACCCGCGTGCCCGGCTTCAGCGACAGCGACTCCTACACCGCCCCCGTGGACAAATCGACCGCCAACGCCCTCGGCCTGCACCAGATGGGTGGCAATGTGGCCGAATGGATCGAGGACGCCTGGCCTTCAGCCGCCGATCAGCGTGTCGTGAGGGGCGGAAGCTGGCTGATGTATGAGCGGGACCGCCTGCTCACCTCCGCCCGCGAGCATCTGCCCAAATCCAGCAGCCGGGCTGATCTCGGCTTCCGCCTCGTCGTTGAGTTAAAGTAAGCCCCGTTCAATCACGTCCTCCGCCGGCCGATGAGCACCAATCCAGACAATCGCCTTTCCGACGATGAAATCGCCGAAGAGACATCACGCCACCTGCTTCGCTGGTCGATCATCGGCCTGGTCGTTTTTGCTGTCTTGTGGTGGATGTATTTCGACAGCATCGCCATGAATGTGAAAGGCTGGTGGGGCCGCCGCTACATCCCTGAGGTGCGCCGCTTCATGGCCGCTGAGGACTGGACGAATGCCGCCCGCACCCTGAACGACGCCAACCGCTGGGCTCCACAGGACCTGGACGTGCTGCGGGTGGCCGTGGAGTTCGTGGAAAAGACCGGCTCCGAGCCACGCACGATGATTCGCTTTCTCTCGCAGCTCGATGCAAAGGGTGCCCTCACCCCAGAGGAGGTTTCAAAGCTGGGCCAGGCTTATGTGAACCTCCCGGACATCAAAAAGGCACACGATACCTACGACCGTTACCAGCCCGAGCAGCTCACGAAGCGCCCCGCCCTCGAACTGCTCGCCGCCATCCAGAAGGCCGAAGGCCTCGCGGCACGTTCCTTCCTCACCCAGCGCCAGGCCCTGCTGGCGGACCCCGAAAACCCCGATGCCGTCCTTGATCTGGCCCTCCTGGACGCCCGCAGTGGTGATCCATCCCTCAGCGGCCCCGCCCGCGAGCGCCTGTGGCCTATCGCCCGCAGCGGTGGAGACCAGGCCGTTCCGGCCATCGAATTTCTCGCCCAGCACCGCCAGCTCACCGCCCAGGACGCCAGTGATCTCATGATCCTGGTGGAGAGCATCAAAGACAGGCCCAAAGCGGTGACCTGCCGCTTTGCCGTGTTATCCGCCAATCTCCGCCTGCACCCCCACGAGCGGGAGCAGATCGTCAATGAGGAGCTTCGCCGCTGGAACGGCCGTGCCGCGGCCCATCTCCCTCCCTTGCTCGATTGGCTGGTGAAGGAAAAAGAGTTCGAGCGTGTGCTCCTCCTTGTCTCCGACAAGACTGCGGCCAACTACAGTGCCCTGCTGCCCAACTACGTCTCCGCGCTCCGAGGTCTGAGCCGCTGGGGCGAGCTCAAAGTCTTCCTCTCCGGCCGCCTTGATCCCTCCTTCCCTGCCGTGCAGGCCCGCATCTGGCTCGCCGAGGCCGAGAGCCACCTCAGCGATGATCCCACCACGCCGCGCCACCTGCTGAGCACCGTCTTTGATGAGACCGGGCGCGGTGAAAACATGTCCGCCGCCTTGAAGTCGGCCGAAATGGCCGAATTCCTCGGCTATTGGGACCTCTCCCGCCGGTTTTTCGAGGGCGTGGCACGGAAACATGCCGCAGCAGCCCAGAGCATGTATCTCAAAGTGTATGAGATGGCCCAGAAGGAGACCAATGGCGCGGCCATGCTCCGCTCCAGCGAGGAACTCCTCCGCCTCAAGCCCACGGATGTCGTCTATCTCGACCGTGCAAGCTACCTGCGCCTCATCCTCGGCACCGATATCGAAATCGCCGTCAAGGATCTCAACGCCACCAAGGACGTTCCCGCGCACCACATCACCCCTGACCGCCACGTCGCCCTCGCCTTCCTCCGCGCCCTCGCCGCCTTCCGCGAGGCACGCTACAATGACATCGCCCCCGAGCTGGCCCGCGTGAAGTCTTACGACACCTTCCCCGCCGGGGCCCGTGCCGTCTATGCCGGCCTGCTCGCCATCACCGGCAATCAGTCCGGTGCTTTTCAAATCGCCGAAAAGGTCCCGGTCAATCTGCTCCTCCCCGAGGAACGCCGATTTCTGGCCCGGGCCTTGTGAGTATCCGGGGCATCCCTGCCCCGAGGGATGGAGCCAGGAATGGCCCCAATACTCGTCAGTGCTGCTGCGATGAACCACTCGATCCGGTCGAGCCTTCGCTCTTCACCCGCCGCCGGTGGGTGCGAACCATGTTCATCTCCTTCAGTTTGCGCTGGAGGGTGCGGCGACTCATTCCGAGCAGCTCGGCGGCCACGGTGCGGTTGTTTCCGCTGCGCTGGAGGGCGGTGAGGATGAGCTGATGATCGGCCTCCTCGACATCGAGGTCGCTTTTCACCTGGGGGGCAGCGGCTTGGGCGGGGGCTTCGCTGGTGGGAGCCTTCCGCACCCAGAGGCCGCCCGGATTCAAGAGGTAGGCCGGCAGGTGCTTCAGCATCACGCGGCTGCTGTTGCTCATCACCACGCCATGCTCGATGGCGGCACGGAGCTCGCGGATGTTCCCTGGCCAGTCGTATTTCATCATCGCGGGCAGGGCGTCATCGCCGAGTGCCTTGAAGGGCTTGCCGTTGGCCTTGGCCAGTTCCTTGAGGAAATGGTCGGCGAGGATGGAGATGTCACTCTTCCGATCGCGAAGCGGTGGCAGGTGGAGCGTGACGACGCGGAGACGCCAGTAGAGGTCCTCGCGGAATTTGCCCTCCTCGACCATCTTGGCGAGGTCGCGGTTCGTGGCGGCGATGACACGCACATTGACTTGGATGGGCTTTCCGCTGCCGACTCGCTCGATCGTCTGCTCGCCGATGGCGCGGAGGAGCTTCACCTGCGTGCTGGCGTCGATTTCGCCGATCTCATCAAGGAAAAGCGTGCCGCCATTTGCCTGCTCAAAGCGGCCGATGCGGCGCTCCTGGGCCCCGGTGAAGGCTCCCTTCTCGTGGCCAAAGAGCTCGCTTTCGAGGATCTGGGGCGAAAGGGCCGCGCAATGCACGGCGACCATGTTGGCCTTGGGCCGGCCGCTGAGGTTGTGGATGGCGCGGGCCACCAGTTCCTTGCCGGTGCCGCTTTCGCCCTCGATCAGCACCGTAGCACGAGACGGCGCCACTTGCTGGATCGTGTCCAAAATGGGCTTCATGACCTCCGCCTGGCCCAAAATCCCTTCGAGGGAGAACTTTCGCTCCACCTGCTGCTTCAGCGCCACGTTCTCATGCTCGAGGCTGCGGCTGCGAAGGGCTCGTTTGATGAGCAGTTCGACCTCGTCGAGGTTTAGCGGCTTCGTGACGAAGTGGTAGGCCCCGCGGCGCATGGCCTCGACGGCCGTGTCCACGCTGCCATAGGCAGTCATCATGATGCAGACCGGCGGCTTCGGGAGTGCCAAAGCGGCATCGAGGAGCTTCATTCCGTCATCCGCACCGAGGCGGAGATCGGTGAGCATCACATCGATGCGGTCGTTATTGAGATACTCCATGGCCTCCGCCGCGTTGGAGGCGACGTAGCAGTCGAAATCGTCCTCCAACGAGAGGCGCAGGCCATCCCGTGTGTGCTTTTCATCATCAACGATGAGAACAGTGGCTTGGTCGTCCATAAGTGAAGGAATGGCACACTTTGGAGGAGTGCCACCGGTTCGGCAACGGCTGGTTGAGAGTAATTTCGGCTTCCTCCAGAGCCATCTCCCGTCAGTCCACCCCGAGTTCTCCGACAAAACGTTTCTCCTCGCCGTATTCGGCTTCGGGCAGCCCGAGTTGGGAAAGAATGATGCCTTTGACGAGATACGAGACGTCTCCTCGCGTCAGCGAGCGGAGCTTGTCAGGCGTCAGTTGGGGCAACGACTCCCAAGCGAGCCATTCGGCGAGATGTCGAAGCGTGGGCAAGGCTGGCGGAAAGTCCGCGCTGAGGCCGAACCATCGCAATCGCGGCCAGCTGCTGGCTTGCAGGCACTCTTTAAGGCGCTGCCAGTCGTCGCGGCGAGTCTCGCGATGGGGAAACACGGCCTCCAAAGGCTGATCCGGCGCGATGAGGTCGGCTGCGATGCCCTGCGTCAGCAAGGCTTCACGAAGCCGTGCGGCGAATTGATCGTTCAATGACAGGCTTTGCGGACCGTTTTGCAGCCCGAGTTTGCTCACGATCAGATCCACCACATGCCGAGGCGTAATCAACTTCTCCGCCTCAGCATCAGAGATGGAGACCTGAAAGGTCTCCTCAAAAGCCATCACGAGTTCGACCGCGTCGAGTCCCATGCCGGGAGATCGGCGCGGTCAGTGCCTTACGCAAGCCTCAGCTCACATCGGGCGGATCCACACGTTGCGCAGGCGCACGGGGGGCTCGTTTTTGTGGTCCTGGATGCGGATGGGGGCCTTCTCGGGGAACTCGCCGGAGTAATCGGTGATGTTCTTGTGCTTGGTGGGGCCCATGATCTTCGTGTGGTTCTGCACGCAGATGCCGTTCACAAAGGTGGTGATGTAGGCGGGCTCCACGACCTTGCCGTTTTCGAGCTTTGGCGCGGTGAAGACGATGTCATAAACCTGCCACTGGCCGGCGGGACGCACGGCGTTCACGAGCGGAGGCGTCTGGCCATACACGCCACCGGTCATGCCATCGGCATAGGTGGGATTGTTGTCGCAGTCGAGCATCTGGGACTCGTAGCGGTCCATAAAAAACACACCGGCATTGCCCTTCTTCTGCGAGTTGCCCTTCGTGTGCGGCTCGCTCATCCACTCGAGATGGAGCTGGCAGCTACCGAATTCCTGCTTGGTCCAGCAATCGCCGCCGGAGATCATGAGCACGCCGCTATCGATCTTCCATGGGCAGGGAACCATCTTCCCGGTTTCCTTGCCCTTGGCATCCTTTTCCTTCGCCTGGAGAGCATCGGAGCTGGTGCCATCAAAGATCACGATGGCATCCGAGGGCGGCGCGCCATTCTCCTTGCCGGGAGCCACAGCCACGGGGCGTGGACGATCAATGTCATGCACCTTCCACTGCGTGCCGGGGATCACGGGCGTGTCGCTGTAACCGATGGGCGAGGGCTTGTCGTCGGCTTTGGCCTTGGAATCGGCGGCACGGGCGGCGATGGCAGCGAGGAGGAGGATGGGGAGCAGGAGTTTCATGCGTTGGAAGGGCGGCCAAACGACACGCTTCCGCGTTTTTTGCAACCCGTGAGCATGACAGGGCGCGATTTGTCGTTCAGATGCGCCGCCCTGCCGCATGCGCCTCGCCCTCTGGCTCATCCTCTGCCTCTTTGCCCTCAGCTCTTCGCTCTTTGCGCAGGGCTACAGCACCACGCGTGATCCGGACCCGCCGAAGTATGCGCGGCATGCGCCGGACACCGGCATCGACTTCCTCAAAAATGCCGCGTGGCTCGACCTCGGTCTCGACTACCGCTTTCGCTACGAATACCGCGATGACGACCTGCGCCGGACCCAGGGAGGGCTGGATGATCCCTTCCTGCATCGCACGCGGGCCTACATTGGGATTCATGACCTGCTCGATCCGTTTCGCTTTGCCGTCGAGATGCAGGACTCGCGCCGCTATCACAGCCGCTACCCGCGGGACAACCGCGATGTGAACGAGTTTGAGTTCATCCGGCTGTATGCCGAGCTCTACTTCAAAGACCTGCTCCCGCGGGATGCGCTGGGCAATGCCCGTCCGGTGAGCCTGCGCTACGGCATTCACAACTTCGAGTTCCTCGACCGCCGCCTCATCGGCAACAACCAATGGCGCAACACCGCGAACACCTTCCAGGGCTTTCACGGCACCCTCGGGCAGGAGGCCAATGACTGGAACATCGATCTGCTCGCCGTGCAGGCGCTGAACCGCTCGCTCTACGAGTGGGATCGCCCGGTGGAACAGCAGTGGGTG
>JBKCXA010000529.1:0-3647 GCA_046316935.1 Prosthecobacter sp. | reverse complement strand
CGATGGCGGAGCACATGTAGGTGGCGGCGCTGTTGTACATGAATTGCGTGCCCGGCGTATGGGCAAAATTTTGCGCCAGAAAGGTGCGCACCCAATGGTCCGACTTCACCACGACCTGCGTGGGCTCCTTCTCATTGCCGGTGGACATCGTGAGCAGGTCACGCACCCGCATCGCGGCCAGATTTTCACTCACCGTCGCCGGCAGATCATCCGGGAAAAACGAGACGACCTTGTCCTCGACGCTCATCTTTCCCTCCGCCACGGCGAAACCGACCGCCGTCGAGGTGAAGCTCTTGCTCATCGAGTACATCGTGTGAACGAACTCCGGCCCATAAGGTTCCCACCAGCCCTCCGCGACCACCTTGCCATGCCGCAGCACCATGAGGCTGTGCAGCTCAAACTGCTCTTTTTCGACCGCCGCGAGAAAATCGAGGATCCCCGCTGCGGACACGCCCTGCTCGTCCGGCGTGCCACGGGGCAGCCCGGTTGCACGCGGCGCCCCGGCCAAACCGACCGAGCCAGGCAGCCAAAGACCGAGGGTGGAAAGACCGGCCTGTTTGAGAAACGAACGACGAGAGGAAGTGATCATCGCCGCGAGCATACGGCGAAGCCCGCGACGCTGGCAAGCCTCAAGCCGCCCCTGATGTGCATCCCGGATAGCGCGCCGTGCGAAAACGCCCTTCCCAAGCGCCGTTGGTTTCGCGTAGCATCCTCATTCTCCGACCATGAAACGCCATCTCCTGCTCCTCGCGGCACTTCTCACGTCTCACCTCTCACTTCTGACCGCGGCGGAGCCGCTGCGTGTCTTCATCCGCGCCGGCAAAAAATCCCACGGGCCCGGTGCGCATGATTTCCCGCAGTTTCTCAAGGAATGGGTGCCGATGCTCAATGAACGCGGCGCGAAGTGCGAGGGCAGCCTCGAATTCCCGACGAAGGAGCAGTTCGACAGGACGGACGTGCTCATCCTGCACGCGCAGGAGGCTGGAAACATCAAGATTGGCGATGAGCGGACGAATTTGATGGAGTTCCTCGCCCGTGGCGGCGGCGTGGTGACCATCCACGCCGGTGCCGTCTCCAGCGACCATGATTGGTTCAAGACGATCATCGGGGGCTCTTGGAAAAAAGGCACCACAAAGTGGCTGGAAGCGCCGATGAGCCTCTACTTCACCGATCGCGAGAACGCGATCACGAAGGACATCAGCAACTTCGACATCGACGACGAGATCTACTACGACATGGACCTCCTCCCCGAGGCCAAGATCCTCGCCGCCGCCTACACGCCGAACACCCCGCAGGTCAAAGGCGGTAATAAAGAGGCGCAGCAGCGTGCCGCCGAGGCCGTGGCGAAGAAGAAGGCCGTCAATATTTACGACATCCAGCCGCAGGTTTGGACCTATGAGAAGGAGAAGTATCGCGCTTTCACCTGCATTCCCGGCCATTACCACCGCAACTTCAGCCACAACGGCATCCGCACCCTGATCCTCCGCGGCATCGCTTGGGCCGGGAAGCGTGAGAACATCGACGAACTCTGCAAACCGGCCGAGCTGGGCGATGCGCTGCGCTACGTCGAGGGCGGCTGCCCCAGTCCGCAGGAGCTGCCGAAGGCGCTGGAGGTGCATCCCGAGTTCAATTTGAGCCTTGTCGCCTCCGAGCCGCTGATCAACAAGCCCATGAACATCGACTGGGATGAAAAAGGCCGCCTGTGGGTCGTCGAAACGCCGGAGTATCCGAACGGCCTCCGCCAATCAAACGTGGACGCGTGGAAGGACAGCGGCGCCAACCAGCCCGGCCACTACGACCGCAAACCGCTCGATTGCGTCTCCATCCTCTCCGACACGAACGGCGACGGCGTCATGGACAAAAAAACCGTCTTCGCCGACGAGATCGAGCTCGCCACCAGCAGCGTGTTTTACAAAAACGGCATCATCGTCTGCGCCGCGCCCGATGTGTGGTTCTTCGAGGATACGAACGGCGACGACAAGGCCGACAAGCGCACCAAGCTCTACACCAACCTCGGCAATCGCGACACGCACGCCGTCATCAACAACATGCGCTGGGGCCTCGATGGCTGGGTTTATGCCACACACGGCTACAGCAGCACCGACGACGTGAAATCTGGCGACGGCAGCAAGGGCTTTGGCCCCATCGGAGCCGGTGTCGTGCGTTTCAAGCCGGACGGCAGCGCCTTCGAGCAATACGCCAGCCGCGGCGGCAACACCTGGGGGCTCGACATCACCAGCGACGGCCAGGTTTTCTACACGCAGCCGACGAGCGGCAATCACTTCATCCACGTCGTGCTGCCGGAGTATGTGCTCGCCAAAGGCAAGCTGCCCGGCGTCAGCGGCACAAACGGCATGCTGCCTCGCGAGCCGACATATCCGGCCATGCATTGGGAGCAGCAGGCCTATGTGCAGATCGACCAGGTCGGCAGCTACACCGCCGCCGCCGGTTGTGCCATCTATGAAGGCGGTGCCTGGCCCGCGAAGTGGAACTACGGCTACTTCACCACCGAGCCCACGCTGAACATCGTCAGCCACTTCATGGTCGAGCCCGATGGCGTGACCTACAAAGCGAAGCGCGAGCCCGGTCGCGAGCAGACCGAGTTCATCCGCAGCAAGAACCTGTGGTTCCGCCCCATCGAGAATCGCGTCGGTCCCGATGGTGCGCTCTACATCGTCGATTTCTGCAATCAGGCCGTCATCCACAACGACACCCGCGGCCCCACCCACGGCCCCGCCAACGCCGCCGTCCGCCCCGACCGTGACCACTACTACGGCCGCATCTGGAAGGTGCAGCACAAGGAGGCGAAGAAGGTGGAGAAGACTGGACTGGCTGTCGGCGGCATCATGATGAATCCTTCGGGACGTGGGCTAGTTGGCACCAACCTACCGCCCAAAGGCCAGCAAGGCAGCAAGGCCCAGCGTGCTTACGAAGCCGCGCAAGGCTCCGCGAATCCGCAACAGCTCCTCAAAGACTACGCTGCCGCACAGGAAGACTGGACCCGCAGCGCTCTCATCGCCGCCGCGTCCAACAAAGCCCCAGAAGTCATCGCCGCGGCGCTGTCTCTGGAGTCCTTTGAGTCCCTTCCGTCCTTCGTCAGCGCCCTTCTTCCCGCCGCGCTGCCCGCGAATACCGAAAAACTCATCACCGCCTGCGCCAGCGCCGATTCCAAAACCGACGCCATCAAAGCCGCCATCCTTCGCGGCATCGCCGCGAACGTGAACGACGCGCCTGCGATGTCTCCGGCACTCACGGAGGCTTTGAAGAAGCTTCTCGGCCAACCATCGCTCGCCGCAGCCACCTTGCCGCTCGTGACGAAGTGGGACAAAGGCGGTGTGCTCGCTGCCGAGGTCAAAGTGCAACTCGACAAGCTCATGAAGCTCTTCCGTGACGGCGTGCGGGAGCCGGATGACCTGCGTCTCTCGGCCGCGATGGGCTTGATGGGCGCCCGTGGAGCCGACGACACGATCATTGGCGAGGTCTTTGAGACCCTCGCTTCCGACAGTCTTTCCAACGGACTCAAACTGCGGCTGGTGCAGGCCTTGGGAGAGAATCTGGACGCGGAAACCGGCAAAAGCCTGGCGGGAGCCTTTGCGATGCTGCCCAGGGAAGTACAGGCCGCCGCCTTCGAAGCCATCCTCAAACGC
>JBKCXA010000528.1:0-4018 GCA_046316935.1 Prosthecobacter sp. | reverse complement strand
GCCTTGGAGCGCCTCCAGGCCATGCTGGAATGGATGCGCGAACAGCAGCCGAAGCTCGCCGTGCTCATGGTGCATCGCGGCGCAACCGAGGATGGGGATTCGCCATTGCCGCGCCTCCGCCCCGACTGGATGATTCAACTGGAGGATCCCCAATCATGAAGTTCCTGCGCAACACCGACCCTCGATTTCATCTCGTCGAGACCCGTGCCCGATTTTTTATCTTTCTGGCTGTGGCCGGGTTTCTCAGCCTCGTGGGCTTTGTCATCTGGAAGCAGGAGATCTTCCGCTCCGCCCGACACATTCATCTCATCGCCGCGAGCAGCCAGGGCATTCAAAAAGGCATGGCCGCGCGGCTCAGCGGCTTCCGCATCGGCAAAGTTGGGAACGTCGAGCTCGAGGGCGAGAACCGCGTCCGTGTCACGCTGGAGGTCTTCAACGAATACGCCCACTTCCTCCGCCAGGACTCCGCCGCCACCATCGCCAGTGAAAGCCTCATCGGCGATCGTTTCATCGACTTGAAAGCCGGCACATCCGCCACGCCGGAACTAAAAGAAGGCGACACGCTCCCGCTCGCCCCGGAGAAATCCATCAGCACTCTCATGGAGAGCCTCAAGGACGAGATCCGCCCCGCAGTCATCGAGACCCGCGAGATCATCTCCTATCTCAACGACCCCAAGGGCGACTTCAAAACCATGCTCTCTGGCCTCCGCGTGACGGCGGATGCCTTGAAAGGCGAGATGCCGCAAATCATGAAGGACATTCAATCGGTCACCCAGGAGGGCACCGACCTCTTCACCCGGCTGAACAAGCCCGATGCAGAGTTGTGGAAGGCCCTCGGCCACCTCGAACAGCTCACCCATTCTCTCAACCGGGACTTCCCGCCCATCGTCACGCGTTTTGGCGACGGGGTCACCACCCTTCAGGGAGCCGTGGGAAAACTCGACCGCGCCATCAGCGAATCCGGCCCCGAGATCCCCAGGCTCATCCGCAAAGGCACCGACACGCTGCGCAGTGCCGACGAGGTGCTCAATTCCATCAAAGGACTCTGGCCCGTGAGCCAGGGCGTGCCGAAAAAGAAAGAAAACCTGCTGCGCCTGCCCAATGAGCCCTGAACACCGCTTTTTGCATCGTTGCATGCTTCTGATGCTTCCATGCATCAGCGGCTTGTCGTGCTACTCGCCTGCCAAAACCTTGCCCCCGACTCAAGCGGAGGCTTTGACATGGTCGGAGCAAGCGGAAACAGCATTCCGCTCCGGTCGCCACCCTGCTGCCATCGAAGGCTACAAAGCCGCGCTGGATCTGCACATCGCCGCCGGTCACACACCCGGCATCGTGCGGAATCTCGTGAACCTCGCCGTCGTCCAGCACACCGCCGGGCAGAATGCCGCCGCCCGCGAGAGCCTGGCCGCGCTGGATCGTCACCTTGGGAAGCTGGGTTCGCCGACTTTCGACACGGAAACCCGCTCCCTGCTTGCCGAGGCCGGCTGGCTGAAAGCGCACATGCTTCTCGATGAGAATCGACTCTCTGAGGCTCTTGCCGTGCTGGATCAACAGGACAGCTCCACAGGCGGCTCACGCCTTTCCAACCTTCGTGCCCGTCTCTTGCTGGCCAACGGCCACCCTTCTGAAGCTCGCAGTTCGGCCCGCAAAGCCTGGCGGGCCGCGAAGGGCGATGTCATGGAGCAGGCGGATGCCGCCCGCTATCAGGCCCGTGCTGCCGAGCTGCTCGGCGAGCACGCGGAAGCCGCCCGCTGGTATGAAAAAGCCATCCCGCTCGATCAATCCGCCTCGCGTCAGCATCTCGTGGCGGATGACTGGCTCGGTCTCGCACGCGCCTCACGACACATCGGTCATGCGGACCAGACACAGCACTACGCAGAACTCGCGCTCAAAGCCGCCCGAGAGGCCGGTGACACGCCTCGACAGCGCGAGGCGGCCAGTCTGCTCCGCCGGCTGTGAAGCCCTCGCTCCTTCTCATGGCAAGTCCTGGCAACACGGCTGATTCCGCCAAAACCTCCCGTTCCGAGGTTTTCGAGGCACGTCTCGTGCCCATGCTCATCGCCGCGGCTCTCGTGCTGCTTGCCACGGCCTACTCGTGGCCGGTCACACGCAGCTTGCTGCTGAGCCGCGAACGCCTCACGCTGGACGGCTTTCACCAGGCAGGTGCCAAAACACCGGCCCATCCGGACATCGTCGTCCTCGGCATTGATGATGCCAGCCTCACGCTGGAATCCGCCTGGCCGGAGGACATCGCTGCCTCCCCTGCCCTGCAAGCGATGCAAAAGCAATGGCCCTGGCCTCGTCGCGTGTGGGCGCAGGTGCTCGACAAACTTTTCGAAGCAGGCGCACGTCAGGTCTTTCTCGACATCACCTTCAAAAGCCCTTCCGAAGATCCTGAAAACGACCGCCTGCTGCGAGAAGCCCTCGATCGACATCGCGGCAAAGTGGTTCTCGGCATGAAGTTTGAGGATTCCCTCGTCGGCCAGGCCGCCGTCACGCAACTCGTGCTGCCCACGGCTTCCATCACGGGGCCTCAAGCGGATGCTGACGGCACCGGCGTGCTCACGCTTTGGCCTGATGACAGCGATGAGCGCATCCGCACCTTTCACTGGCAGGTCACCGCCTCCGAGGCCGAGGCTTTGCAAAGCCGGGGGGAGGTCGTCAGCGAAACCGGCGAGGTCTCTCTTCCCTCCGCCGCTTATCTGCTCGCCCGCAAGCTGCGCCCGGAGATCACCCGGAATCTTCCGCGAAGGTCCCGCATCCGCTTCGCCGATCCTTCCGCGTATGCACCCGTCTCCATCTTCCAGCTCTTCGTGCCCGAATTGTGGAAGGCCAATCTGGCCGGAGGAGAGATCTTCCGCGGCAAGACGATTCTCATCGGTGCCGTCGCCAGCGATCTGCAGGACCTCCAGGACACCCCGCTCGGACACCTCCCTGGCGTGCAGATCCACGCCCACGCTGTCACTGCGTTGTTGGCGCAATCATTCATCCATCCCATGCCCGAAACATGGCGCTGGGCCTGCCTTCTTGCTGCTGCCCTCACCGTCTGGCTGCTGGTCCATTTCGTCCGCCAGCCCGTGTGGTGCATCGGCAGTCTCACGGTGATTTGTCTCCTCGCGCATCAGGTTTCCAGCTGGTTGTTTGATCATGCCAGCCTGGAGGCCGCCGCGCAGCCATTCATGCTCGGGATCGGCTTTTGTGGAGGCTTCGGCCTGACCGGCGCCTGGGTGATCCAACTTCGCGAGAAGAGCAAGCTGCGCCATTTCCTCGCCCGCTACACCTCCCCGGAGCTGGTGAGCGAGATGATGGCAGACCACCAAGGACTCTACACCACGCTCGGCGGCGTCGAACGACAGGTCACCATGTTCTTCTCCGACATCCGCGGCTTCACCAGCATCTCGGAGAAGCTCGCGCCCTCCGAAGTGGTCAAACTGCTCAACGAATACCTCACCGGCATGGTCGCCTGCGTTTTCCAGCACCGCGGACTGGTGGACAAATTCATCGGCGATGCCGTCATGGCTCTTTGGGGCAGCACGCGTGCTCAGCCGAGCGAGGAAGGCTGCCGCGAAGATGCCATCGCCGCCGTCGAAACGGCTCTCCACATGCGGAAAGTGCTCGCCGAGCAAAACATCGGCTGGCAGGCCCGTGGCATGACTGGCCTGCGCATCGGCATGGGCATCCATCAGGGCAATGTCGTCGTCGGAAACATCGGCTCCGCCGGTCTCTACGAAAAGATGGACCTCACCGTCATCGGCGATTCGGTGAACCTCGCCTCCCGTCTCGAAGGCGTGACCAAGCAATACGAGACCGACCTCCTCATCAGCGAAACCGTGCATCCGCATGTGAAGGACCTCTTTCTCTGCCGCCGCGTCGATTTGATCGCCGTGAAGGGCAAGGCCAAACCCATCGAGATCTTCACCGTCCTCGGCCCTGCCGACACACCGGTGCCTGCGGGTCTCGCTGCTTATGATGAAGGCATGACGCACTATCGCGCCGGGCAGTTCGCAGCGGCCTTCGC
>JBKCXA010000527.1:0-2399 GCA_046316935.1 Prosthecobacter sp. | reverse complement strand
CTCGCCGGCGAGGAAGCGCTGGTTTCCAGCCTGCAAAATCTCCAGCACGGACTGCGGTGTGAGGCCGCTCTGCACTTCGCGGCTCGTGTAGTCGATGAACTGCACGTAGTCGTCGAAGAAGTTGTGATCCTTCATGCCGATGAAGCTCACCTCGATGCCACGGGCGGGCGCGGTCTTGTCACGCAGATCGGAGAGCAGGTCGCGAATGTCCGGGTCGATGAAATCGGTGCCGCGGGCGTCGATGAGCACGCGGCCGCCGCGTGGCACGCTGAAAAAGACTTTTTCCAAAGCAGCGCGGTTCAGGAAACTGACCTGACTCGCCAGCTCGATGCGCAGCACATCGCCTGCGGCGTGTTTTTCCATCACGCGGCGCAGCGGATTGCGCAGGTTGCTGTGCAGGATGAAAAGGATGCTCGCCCCGAGGCCGATGAGCACGCCGGTGAGCAGATCGGTGAGCACGATGGCCGCGATGGTGATGATGAAGGGCAGAAACTGCGGCGCTCCCTCGGTCCACATTTCTTTGAAGAGCTTCGGGCTGGCGAGCTTGAAGCCGGTGGTGATCAAAATGGCCGCGAGAGCCGAAAGCGGGATCTCATTGAGCCAGTGCGGCACGGTGACGACGCAGACGATGAGCAGCACGCCGTGCAGGATGGCGCTGAGCTTCGTCCTGCCGCCGGAGTTGATGTTCACGGAGGAGCGCACGATGACGCTGGTCATCGGCAGGCCACCGATGAGGCCGGCGAGGAGGTTGCCGGTGCCTTGCGCGACGAGTTCGCGGTTCGGCGGCGACTGGCGCTGGTCGGGGTCGATCTTATCGACGGCCTCCAGATTGAGCAGTGTCTCCAGCGTGGCCACGAGCGCCACGGTGATCGCCGCTTTGAAGACGAGCGGATTGCTGAAGTGCTCCACACCGGGGAATTGCAGGAAGCCGAGGAAGGCCTTGAAATCGCCCGCCGCGGGGACCTGCACGAGATGCGAGGCCTTCACCTCCCACGCGTGGCCCATCTTCCGCAGGATCAAATTGATACCAACACCGAGCACCACCACGATCAGCGCGGAGGGCACGGGCAGCTTTTTCAGCGCCTTCACCTTGTCCCAGGCCAGGAGGAACAAAACGGACGCGATGCCGATCAGCGCCGCGCCGGGCAGGATGTCCGAAAGCGTCGCCAGGAGCTCGGTGAAGGTGTTTTCATGGTCCGGCTGCTCAAAGCTCATCTCGCCCTCCACATCGGCGTCATGGCCGAACACATGCGGGATCTGTTTGAGGATCAAAATGAGGCCGATGGCGGCCAGCAGGCCCTTGATGACGCTCATCGGGAAAAACGAGGCGATGAAGCCCAAGCGGAAGGTGCCCATCAAAATCTGAATCACGCCCGCCATCGCCACCGCAGCCAAAAACGCCTCGAAACTGCCCAGCGCCGCGATTTGCGCCGCCACGATGGCCGTCAGACCTGCCGCAGGTCCGCTCACGCTTTTGTGCGAGCCACTCAGGATGCCCACCACGATCCCGCCCACGATGCCGGAGATCAAACCCGCAAAGAGCGGCGCATTCGATGCCAGCGCGATGCCAAGACACAACGGCAGCGCCACGAGAAACACCGCGATGCTCGCGGTGAGGTCTTTCGGCAGGGTGACAGACAGAGGCGCTTGGTTGTGAGGCATGGTCAAGACGCACTGTGGAGGGTCTGTTTCCCGATGCCAGTTTTTCAAAGCAAAACTTCCAAGGTTCCCAAATCTGATGTGGCGGTTGCCATGACAAGCCTCCGATGGTTCTTTCGCGTCGTTTAGAGGCTCCGTCTGTCGATCAGGCGAATGGATGCTGGGCATCACAAAATCCGATTGGTCCACCGCTGCCGCCTCATTAGCCATTTTATAACCATGCGCCTCTCTCTTGCCCTTTCCGTCCTTTTGGTCCCTTCGGTCCTTTTCGCCGCCGAAAAGCCCTTCACGATGCTCACCGACGAGCTGCTCGCGAAGCTTCCTGAAGCCCAGCGCACCGAATGGACCGCCTACATCGACAAATCGAAGGCCTTTGCCGCCGAGGAGCACCGCCTTCTCGATGAAGAACGCTCCAAAGCCGAAGCCAAGCCCGCGCCGGGCAATCGCGCCGAGTTTGAGTTCGATAGCGACACGCCTGCGGAGTGGTTCGCCAGTGCGGAGAACCAAAAGCTCGCCGACATCGTCATCAGCTACCAGACACCCACCGGCGGTTGGTCCAAGGCGGTCGATTATCCGAAAGGCCCGCGCCAGCCCGGCACGCACTGGACGGCGCAAACCGGCGACGCCTGGCACTACTGCGGCACCTTTGACAACCGCACCACGACCGAGCAGATCAAGTTCCTCGCCGGTGTCTTCACCGCCACGAAGCGCGACGACGTGAAGGCCGCGCTCATGAAGGG
>JBKCXA010000526.1:0-6360 GCA_046316935.1 Prosthecobacter sp. | reverse complement strand
AATAGAATCAAATTCTGTGGGAAGGAAGGTCCCATTGCCAGAGGTGCCACCACTCACCGACATGGTGATGTCTGAAAAAGCAGCGTTAGGCAGACTATACCAGAGATTTATCGGAACTGCTGCCGAAACATCCCATGTCAGTGAACCAACGATGACAGCCGAGTTCATGTATGGTGCTCCGGAGTACACAAACTCGAAGGTTCGGATATCGGAGGGTGCCGCGATGCGGGCAAAGATTGGCATGGTGCTAGCAAGCCAGATGGCGAGGAGGGTCTGAATGCGTTTCATGGGGGAAGGCTGGCTCACTATTTAGCACAGAAGTCATTGCAATATTTAAGCCAGCTCGCGGCCAGAATCCTTTTGCGCCGGGGCCTGCCTCGCGCCTCATTCCGCGCCTTCATGTCTGTCAGCGCCGTCTCCTTTCTCGCCCGCCGTTATCTTCGTGCGAAGCGGTCCTTTGTCTCCGTCATCACGGTGATCTCCGTGCTTGGTGTGGCGGTGGGCGTGCTCATGATGATCGTGGTGAATGCGGTCATGCAGGGCTTTGAGGGCGAGTTCCGCCAGGCACTCATCGGCTACCAGCCGCATCTCATTCTCAAACCCGCCGACGGTAAGCCCGCCGATCCCGCCGTGGTCGATGCCACCCTCGCCAAGCTGCGTCCGCAGCCCGGCATCCAGACTGCGATGGGCTTCGCGGGCGGCATTTTCTTCCTGGAGCACGAGGGCAATCAATCCGCCACGGAGCTTTACGGCCTGTCGGCGGACTCCGCGGCATCCTACATGGCCAAAGTATCCAAGCACCGCCTCGATGGCACGATGGACCTCTCGGATGGCGGCATCGTCACGGGCGATTACACCGCCGCGGAGATCGACGGACGGCCTGGCGATCGCCTCGCGGTCTATGCCTCATCCAATGTGACCAGCGCCGTGAACCGCTTCCGCGAGGCTTCGGACATCTCTGACAAAGAAAAGCGTCACGAGGCATTCAAAGGCATCAAGCTGAAGCCCATCGAGGCCAAGCTGCTCGGTTATACCCGCTCCGAGTCGGCCGGGCACTACGCCTACACCACGCTGGCCACCGCGCGGCAGATCTTTGGCCTCGGCGAAAAATTCACCGGCATCATGGCCGAGACGACGAACCCGAACGACATCAAAGCCCTCAAAAAACGCCTCGAAGAGCAAAACATCATCCCCGCCGGTTGGAAGGCCGTGCTCTGGACAGACATGGGCGATGCCCGGCTGGCCGCGATGAGCAACGAGCGCTTCATCATGTTCTTCATCATTGGCATCATCGGCCTCGTCGCCGCTTTTGCCGTGATGAACACGACCATCACAGTCACCACGCAGAAGCGTCGTGAGATCGGCGTGCTCGCCGCGCTCGGTGCCCGGCAGGGGCAGATCATTCAAATTTTCGTCTCTCAGGCCGCCGTGGTCGGCGTGGTCGGCACGCTCAGTGGCCTCGGCCTCAGTGCCCTGGTGCTGCGCTACCGCAACGACATCCGCGGCCTCATCGCCACGCTCTCCGGTGGCAGTTCCAGCGATGCCGATCTCTTCCTCTCCACCATCCCGGCACACATCGATCCTGTCTTCATCGCCTACACGGCTTGTGGTTCCGTTCTCCTTTGCCTCGCCGCCGCCCTCCCGCCCGCCTGGCTCGCCTCCCGCGTCGATCCCGCCGTGGCGTTGCGGGATTGATCTTTTCTTAATTCGTCATTCGTCATTTCACTTCGTGCTCGCTCCTCTCTTCCTCGCCTTCCGCTACCTGCGTCCCACCCGCAGTTTCATCTCGGTCATCACCGTGATCTCGATGCTCGGCGTCGTGCTCGGCGTGGGTGTGCTCGTCACGGTGATGAGCGTCTTCAAAGGCTGGCAGATCGAGTTTCGGAAGATGCTGCTCGGCTTTGAGCCGCATGTTGTCGTGATGCGATTGCACAACGGCGGCGAAACCGGCCCCGAATCACCGCAGGCCACCGGCTGGCGTGAACTCCGCGACAAGCTCGCCAAGGACAAACGCTTCCTCGCCGCTACGCCCGTCGCCGAGGGCAATGTCGTCGTCGAGAAGGAAGGCAGCCTGCAAGGCCTGCCCGTGCTCGGTTTGACGCCCGACAAAGACAACGCCCTCGCCACAAAGCTCGCCAAGCATCTCAAGGAGGGCACCTTCGATCTCAACGACGACAACATCATCCTCACCGACCAGCAGGCCCGCGACATAGGCGCCAAGCTCGGTGACACCATCGTCGTGCATGCCTCCGCCAGCGTGCGACAATTCATCGCCGATGTACGCGAGATCCCCGAGGACGCCGCCGATGAGCAGCGGGCCGAGAAGCTCGATAGCGTGAGCATTCTCTCCAAAGATCTCAAACTCGCCGGCATCCTCCGCGGCGACACCGCCGGCACCCGCGGCTACGTGCCGCTGAACATCGCGCAGGAATTCTTCGACCTCGATGGCGAGATCAGCTCCATCGAACTGGAACTGCCGAATCCCGATGCCGCGGCCGATTTGATGGAAGCCGCCTACACGGATGGCACCTTGCCGCCGCAATGGGGTTGGCGCACCTGGGACCAGGAGCACGCCGACATGCTGCAATCCGTCGAAAACCAGCGGGTGATGATGTACTTCCTCCTGCTGTTCATCATGATCGTGGCCGCCATCTGCGTGATGAACACCACCATCACCGTCACCGTGAAAAAGCGGCGCGAGATCGGCATCCTCACCGCCCTCGGCACGCGTGCCTGGCAGATCATCGCCATCTTCGTCACGCAGGCGGGCTTCGTTGCCATCATCGGTGTCATCGGTGGCATCCTCGGCGGCTTTGCCGTGCTCGCCGTGCGCAACGCGTTCCGTGACTTCCTCGCCAGTTTCTTCAAGATCGATGTCTTCCCGAAGGATATCTACTTCCTTTCCAAGATCCCCGCGCACACCGATTTTGCCGATTTGAGCATCATCTGCTCCACCGCTGTCTTCCTCTGCCTGCTCGCCGCGGTCATCCCCTCCTTCTTCGCTGCCCGCGTCGATCCTGCCGTGGCGTTGAGGGATTGATGCGAAGCGGCCAGGAGTGCCAGCCTCCCCCTTGATCGCTTTCGAGTGCTGGAAGCGAAATCAGCGTTGGAAAACCAAGGGTAGCGTGCTCGAATCCCTCGCATGTGGTGGTCCTATCAAGATGTGGCGGAAGCCAAGGAACGTTTGCAGCGCGAGATCGCGAAGCGGGTGAAGCGTGGGGAAAAATTCGAGGCGCTAGTGCCGAATTCGGGCAAAAAGCACCTCTGCACCACTTTCTGGGGAAAGGCCTGGTGCAGCCATCTCGAGACCTACCAGGAGTATGAGTCGAGGCTGCCGCGAGGTCGTAGCTACTTGAGGCAGGGAAACGTGTACAATCTCGAAATGGAGCCCGGCAAGGTCTTCGCGGTCGTGGCGGGCTCGGAGCTGTATGAGACGCAGGTTTTCATCCAGCCGCTGAAGCCTTCGAAATGGCAGGACATCGTCGAGCGATGCGAGGGACAGGTCGGCTCGATGCTCGATCTGCTCTCGGGCAGGCTCGGCGATGGCGTGATGAGCGTGCTGAGTGACGCGGAGCAGGGTTTGTTTCCCAAAACGAAGGAGATTCGCTTCGACTGCTCCTGCCCGGATCACGCGGACATGTGCAAGCACGTCTCCGCCGTGCTGTATGGCGTGGGCGTGCTGCTCGACACGAAGCCGGAACTGCTTTTCACCCTGCGTGGCGTCGATGGAGCCGATTTGCTGGCGAAGGCCAAAGATGCCGCAGTGACCGGCGTGACCGAAAACACCGGTGAACTGGCCGGTGCCGACCTCAGCGCCCTTTTCGGCATCGAACTCGGTGAGATCGCAGAACCGGTCACTGAGGTCAAAAAGGTCACCAAGGTCAAGAAAGCCGCCCAAAAGCCCGCAAAGACCAAGACGCCTGAAAAAGCCTCGAAGCGCCCGCGTTCTCGCGGGGCATGAAATCCAGCCTCCTCCTGCTGCTCACGGCCTTGCTTGCTTTGTCTCCGGCTTTCGCCGCTGAGAAGGCCCCGCGACCCAACATCCTCTTCATCATCTTCGACGACTGGGGCTGGCAGCATGCCGGTGCCTATGGCTGCGATTGGGTGAAGACGCCGAACTTCGACCGCGTGGCCCGCGAGGGCGTGCTATTTAAGAGCGCCTTCACGTCGAACCCGAAGTGCAGTCCGTGCCGTGCGACGATCCTGACGGGGCGCAATTCCTGGCAGCTTGAGGAGGCCGTGTGTCATGGCGGCATCTTTCCGCCGAAGTTCGCGGTGTATCCTGATCTGCTGGAGAAGAGCGGCTACGTCGTCGGTTTGACCGGCAAGGGCTGGGGGCCGGGCAAGTTTGAGCTCGAAGGTCGCACGCGGAATCCGGCGGGGCCTTCCTTCGATGGTCACAAGATCGAGGTGCCGGCGAAGGGCATCACGCCGAGCGATTACGCCGCGAATTTCACCGATTTCCTCGCCACGCAGAAGAGCGGGCAGCCGTTCTGCTTCTGGGTGGGCTTCAAAGAGCCGCATCGAGCTTACGAGGAGGGCAGCGGAGTGCGTTTGGGCAAAAAACTCGGCGAGGTGAGTGTGCCGGGCTATCTGCCGGACAATGACGTCGTCCGTGGCGACCTCACTGACTACGCCATCGAGGTCGAGTGGGCCGATGCGCAGATCGGTCGTTTGCTCGACGTGCTGCAAAAGACCGGACAGATGGACGACACGCTCATCATTGTGACCTCCGATCACGGCATGCCGTTTCCGCGAGTCAAAGGCCAGATCTACGAGGACGGCTACCACCTACCGCTGGCCATGCGCTGGGGCAAAGGCATCAAGCCCGGCCGCGTGGTGGAGGATTTCATCAACGTGCGTGACCTCGCGCCGACCTACCTCGAGCTCGCCGGTGTGCCCGTGCATGAGCAGATGACCGGCAAGAGCCTCGCGAACATCCTGCGCAGCGAAAAGAGCGGCTTCATTGAAGATCGCAAAATCATGCTCGCGGGCAAAGAGCGGCACGACATCGGCCGACCGAACGACTGGGGCTATCCCGTGCGAGCCATCCGCACGCCGGAGTTTTTCTACAGCCACAACTACCACCCCGAACGCTGGCCCGCCTGCAATCCCGAAACCGGCTACGGCAACTGCGACGACGGCCCGACGAAGACTTGGATCGTCGAAAACAAAGGCCTCTTCTACGATCTCGCCTTCAACTACCGTGCCGAGGAGGAACTCTTCGACATCGTGAACGATCCGCAGTGCCTCAAAAACCTCGCCCAGGACCCGCAGCATGCCGCGACGAAGCAGGAACTGCGCACCCAGCTCGATGCGATGCTCAAGGAAGAAAAAGACCCCCGCGAAACCGGCAATGCGGCCATCTTCGACACCTACCAATACCTCGGCAAACGCACCGGCAAAGGCTACGCCGAATGGGAAGCCCGCCAGAAAGGCCTGCTGCCTCCCGAAGAGCCGAAGAAGGGCAAAAAGGGGAAGAAGACCGACGAATGAGCTCTTACGCCTCGCTGTGCCGATCGCCATTCGAGGCGGCAAAACGACGCTGCATCCGGGCGATGCATTTTTCCGCCAGGTCCTCGTCCCCCATCTGCCGCGCCACCTCGATCAACTCCACATGCGCATCGCGCTCATACGGGTGGAACTCGATGATGTTCTCGTATTGCCTCACCGCCTCCTCGAACCGCCGCTCCGAGCGGTAGCGACGTGCCAGCAGGTAGGAGACCGGTGGTTTTTTGAAGGTATCGGAAGGGAAGAAGAGATTCGCGAAAGGTTTGGCGATCTGCTCGGCCAGCCAGAACGCCGTTTCCGGTGCGATCAGAAGCACCGTGCTCACAAATGCCACCATGCTCAGGATCACCGGCCCCGCGGCCCCGATGCCCTGCAACTTGAGTGCGGCCCTCATCAGCCAGATGCTTGCCAGCATCGAAAGCACCGCGAGAAGCCAGCGTGTGCGCATGAATTTCATGTGGCGATGGTAGGAGGTGCTTCAAGCAGATCAACTCGCATCATGTTGGCTGCATAGGGGACTCCCAAGCTCCCCTCACCTAACCTTTCGCTTCGCGGCGCTTCGCTAGCCCCGCATCACATCGTTAAAATCATCGACACCTCTCGGCGGGGAGAGGAACCTGAAATCGCCCTCCCTCTACCCGGCGAGAAGTCATCGAATGGTCTTCGCTTTGTTCCGGGGATAGGGCTGGGGTGAGGGGCCATGTCATGTCATCTCACGAAACTTCTCCCGCCCAGGCGAGTTAAGGCAGCCTGAAACCCACCCCCCCCACCCCAGAGCACCCAATTATACAACCCCCCGCCCTTTAATAAAACCCACACCACTGGGGTTGGCAAAAAAGCCAGTGACGC
>JBKCXA010000525.1:0-2220 GCA_046316935.1 Prosthecobacter sp. | reverse complement strand
GACGTGCGTCATGATCCCGAATGCACGGACAAGGTTGGCGTGCATCTGCGGCTCGAAAACGGCTCGCGAGCCCATTTTGCGCTCAGTTTTGGTCCGAAGGTGCAAACGCTCACTCGCGCCCTCGGCGTCATTTTGTGTCGCGGGTTGAATGGAAGCAGCCTCGAGACCGTGCAGGCCATTCAGGAGGATTTTGTGCCGAGGATCATCGGGGCCGAGCTGGTGCGGCTGCGCAGTCAGACGGTCTATTATGTTCTGCGGCGGGTGAAGGAAGCGGCGACCTCACGAATGAATATCGAATATCGAACAAGGAACTCCGAAGGCTGAAGTTCTGAGCCTTCGGACTTCGATATTCCCCCGCCTGCATCGCTGTGCGAAGCACTGCGGGCAGGTTGTTCGACATTCGATATTCGTCTGAGAAACGGCGGGAGCGCCGGAGTCTCCTCCGGCGCTCCCATGGTGGTCCAGCCTTCATAAGCCGGATTCTGTGTCTCAGTGCCTTGCGGCACCTTGCCATGATCATTTATCTGTCGGTTCGGAGCGACCGAACCGCCTCCGCCTTGCGGCGGCCGTGCGACTATTACCCGGAGCTATCCATCCCGCCCTTGCGAGCGGGACTTGCGGCCAGGCGGGCCGTTTCCCCTGTTCTGTCTTGCACCGCATGAGGTTTGTCGTGCCCCCTTCCTCGCGGTCGGGGCGGTGGGCTCTTACCCCGCCATTTCACCCTTGCCGCCGCTTGCGCGGAGGCGGTTTGTTTTCTGTGACACTGTCTGTGAACGAGGCTTGCGCCGCGCCCCCCATGCTTGCGCATGGCATGCTGCCTTGTGGTGTCCGGACTTTCCTCCCGCCCTCTCTCCTTGCGGTTCAAAGGCGAGCGATCACTCCGGCTGGACCGCCTCCAGCCTTAGCCGGGCAGCCCGGGATGTCCAATTTCAACTTGGAATTACGGCACCGGCTGGCCTTTGGCGCCGAGGCAGTAGAGGGAGTTCGCGGTGCGGATGTAGAGACGCTTGTCACCGATGGCGGGGACGGAGTTCACGGGGGCGTCGAGGGCGCTGACGGCGAGCTTTTCGAACTTCGGCCCGGCTTTGACGACGATGAGATCGCCCTGCTGGCTGGCGCAGAAGATCTTCCCATCACCCGCGACGGGGCTGCTGAAGAATTTTGCGCTGCCCTTGGTGCCTTCGAGACGCTCTTCGTAAACGACCTTGCCGGTTTTTTGCTCCACGCAGCGGAGGATGCCGCCATCGCCGAGGAGATACATGTGCTCGCCGATGACGAGCGGGGAGGGCACATAGGGCAGGCCTTTCGGGATCTCGAAATTCACCGGCTGCGGCTTGCCGGTCTTCAAGTCGAGCGCGGCCACTTCCTTCACGCCGCCACCGGTGCCGAAGGTGCAGAAGTAAAAGTCATTGCTGAGCACGCCGGAGCCCAGGCTGCGCTGTTTGTAGCCGGGATTGTGCTGCCAGTTGATCTTGCCTCTGGCGAGGTCGATGCCCATCACGCCGCTGCCGGTGTCGGCACAGATGATTTCCTTCTTCCCGCTTTTCAAGGTGTGCACGACAGGCGTGGAGAAGGTGTTGAGGCAGTTTGGGATGTCGAGCTTCCAGGCTTGCTTGCCGGTCTTGGCGTCGAGACCGACGATGCAGGACTTCCATTTCTGCTGCGCGGGGTCCTCGGTATAGACTTTGCCATCACGCTGCCAGTCAAACTCGCTGCGCACGATCATGATGCCATCCTCGATGATGGGGGAGATGCCGGTGCCGTGCTCGTGGATGTAATCGGCCACATGGTCGTTGTGCCAGAGGAGCTTGCCGTTGTGGTCCAAAGCGAGCGCCTGAATGTCCGTGCCGCTGCTCCAGTTGATGTAAACACGCTCCGCATCCACAAAGGGGCTGCTGCTGGCGAAGGTGTTGTAGGTCTTGTGGATGTTGTGCGGGACAAATTCAGACTCGTAGCGCCAGAGCTCCTTCCCATCGGCAGCGGAAAGGGCGATCACGGCTCGCTTGTTCGCGGCGGTCTCGGCGGTGACGAAGACTTTGTCGCCAAACAGCACGGGCGAGGACCAGCCCTTGCCCAGCGGGGCCTTCCATAGCGTGGTGCTATCATCCACGACGCTCGGGAGGCCGGTGGTATCGGCCACTCCCGTGCCGTTCGGGCCGCGGAAGCGGCTCCAGTCGGTCTTGGCGGCGGCGGAGATGGAAAGAAGGGCGAGGAGGGCAA
>JBKCXA010000524.1:0-2927 GCA_046316935.1 Prosthecobacter sp. | reverse complement strand
GAATGAGGTCACCAGCCATTTGCGGTCCAAAGCCGGCCCGCCCTGGCCACCACAGGAGGGGCAGTGAAAGCCCCGGTTCAAGAGTGATTTGACCGCGCAAAGACGGAGATAGCGAAGGCTACGCATGAGTGTTTGGAGTGTTACTGAGGAAAAGCGGCTTCGCGGGCACCCCGGCGATCACGGTTCCGGCGGGAAAACTTTTTGTCACCACCGCCCCTGCGGCGACGACACAGCCATCACCCAGTTCCACATCTTTGAGGATCACCGCCTTGGCTCCGATCCAGCAGCGGTTGCCGATCTTGATGTGTCCTTTTTGCATCGGCTCATTGCCGGGCGCACGTCCTGCGCCAAACGTGTGGTTGCTGTCCGTCATGTAAATGTCCGGGCCGAACATGTTCTCGTTCCCGATCTCGATGAGGCCGCAGGCGTCGATCATGACGTTGCGGTTGAAGTAGTTGTTGTCGCCGATTCGGATGCGCGTCTGATCGTGGTCCGTGTTCTCAGGCCAGAGCCAGCAGCCCTGGGTGAATGCGTTGTGGCTTCCGATCTCGATCTGAGACAATCGGCGGCACCGACCGCCTCCCTCCATGCGATTTCGCCGCCCCATTTTCATACCGAGGAGTCGATAGCATTGCAGTCTCATGCGGCTCATCAGGCCACGCGGCACATTCAGGATCAGCGATTCCATATTCAAGGCGCGATCTCGCATGGTTTTTCATCCACTTGAACAGGGGCCGCAGGCAAAATGCCGCGGGAAAGCCGGCGAAACTTCCAGAAAGCCCGCGCGCTCACCGCTTTGCGCGTGCCCCACGCATTGGGCAGGGAGCGCATAAAAATCGTGATGCCCTCCAGACACGCCGGGAGCATCCGATGCCGCCATGCATGATTGAGGTGCCTCCAGCATTTGGCCGGGAATACGAGCGGCAGAAGCCAGAAGGGCACGCGACGGACCGTCATCACCAGATCATTGCAGACCACCGACCGGTGCTGCGCGGCAAAATCACGTGCCACGTTCGTCTTGTCGTGCCAGACATGCACGCCGGGCATTTCCACGACCTCGTGGCCTGCATCAATCAGGCGCAGGCACAGGTCTTTTTCCTCTCCGCCGTAACTGCCGGGCACCGCGTCATAGACGCCGACTTTGCGGATCACAGAAAGCTTCAGCACATGGCCGCAGCCGATGAAGATGCCCGTGGGATGCGGCGTCCTTCGCTCGACCGGCTCAGTACGGTGGGGACACAGGATGTCAAAGGCCACAGCAGCCACACCGGGATGGCGTTCCATGTGCTCCAAGGCGAGCGCGATCTCATCATCGCGAATGAACCAGGCGTCATCATCCAGGCTGACAAAGTAGTCCGCATCCGGATCGCTCATCCACAGATTGCGCGCGGCCATGTAGCCACGGTTGGGTTCCCAGCGCGTCCACTCCACCTGTGGATACTGGGCGGCCAGAGCAGGTGTCGCATCGCTGGAGCAGTCGTCGATCACGGCCACTCGCACACGGCAGCCTTTTTGGGCGAACGCGGACTCGATGGCCTTGGGCAGAATATCGGCACGGTTGTGAGTCACGATGCCGACCAGCACCGAGGGCCGGGAGTTTGCAGTTTGAGTATCCAGATTTATCTCCATAAGACGCAGTCTTGCCTAGGCTGGTTGCCCGGTCGGACATACCAGCAGGGATTTGCGCGATTTGAAATAGGATCGAATGCCGCTCGCACGGAGGGCTTTACGAGATTGCCTGTATTTCCAGCAGGCTGCCGGTATGCCGAGCAAACCTTCAATAACACCTTTAAACCTATGCGCCATCAGCATGAAACGCACCACATTGGCCAGTTGTAGCAAACCGTGAAACCAAAGAGAGGGTGGATAGCGCAGCCAGGCCAGCAGTGCCGCGTTTTGAATGGTCGCTGCGACGATCTCTGGAGCGTCGTGGTGGGAAAATTCTGTGTCATGATGCACGCGCAGGTCGTGGCAGCGCGTCACTGCATGCCCGGCAGCATGCAGTTGGAGCGCCAGATCCCGCTCCTCAAGTCCGTAAGCAACCGGGCGGTCCACGAAACCCGGGAGGCTTCGATAGACTGATGCCCTCACGGCATAACCACAACCCGTGAAATCTGTGGTGGCGGTGCAGGACTCCACCAGAGGCGGCATCACCTCGTTTTTCTGAGTGATCACCGCAGCAAAACAGGCGGTTTCGGGGGATTTCTGAACATGAGTCATCAAGCGGGCGAAATAATCGGCTTCCACCGGCCAGGAATCATCATCAAACGAGGCGAAAATCTCATGACTGGAGGCGTGGAGACACCGGTGCCTGCCGCCACCCGGGCCCACACGGCCGGAGGTCGAAATGGTCCTCACCTGAGGATGGGAGGCGGCCAGTTTTTTCTCCAGATCCCCATCACTGCAATCCACATGGACAATGATCTCCGCAGGCGGAGGAACACACGCCATCAGCCGTTCGATGGGCTGGAGCACCCGCTCACCCCGTGCGTAGGTGGGGATGCCGACGGTGACTGGCAAGGGGACGGACATGAGGGGTTGTTGGCGGGAGCGCCTCCTTACCTGCTGCACTCGAAGGCCAGTCCACCGGCGAAACGATCCGGATTCTCGACCACCAGGAAGGCTTTGTTCACCGAATCGCCGGCCTGGCACCGGCGGATGTTCGTGAAACCAGCCGACTTAAGCTCTGCCGCGAGGCCTTTTTCGTCCCACATCCACAAGTGGTGGGAGTTTCCGAAGTACTCACGGATGAAGCCTTTGATGCCTTTTGGACGCCGGTGCCGTCCCAAGTGGGTATAACCCAAAAAGTTGGAAAGGGCCTCGGGAGTGGGGTTAGACTGGTAGGCGGCCACCTGCTGCGCGAAATCCGGAACCACCACCCGGAACAGCCCGCCCGGCTTGAGACAGGCGTGTGTATGCTTGAGGGC
>JBKCXA010000523.1:0-2587 GCA_046316935.1 Prosthecobacter sp. | reverse complement strand
AAACGGCGGCCGTGTGCTGGCCATCGTGGCACAGGGCGGCACGCGTCATGAGGCGCGTGACAAGGCCTACGCCGAAAGCCGCAAGGTGACCTTCGACGGCCTGCAGCGCCGCTCGGACATCGGCACGAAGAACTTCGAGTACGCCGGGTCGGGCCGAGGCATGCCCTCACGAGGACGGTTAAAATCTTCTCTCACAAATGAAGGCATTCATTCGACCACCGATTCAGACACAGTCTGGCATCGCCTGGCTAAACATCCGTTTTGGCACGCTAAAAGATGCTGAAAGCCTCGATTCATGGAGCGAGACGCCGCTATCCGAAAACTCAGCAAGGACATTGGATGCCATCGAACTGGCGACTCTTGCAGGGAAACGCTGGCGCTACTATTCGGGGAGAAACGAGGCCGCGAGCTCCTTGGATGACCTGGTCCAACGCTCACAAGGCACTGTGAATGAGGTTGGTTTTCTTCTCGTGGCCGAACTGCCCGGCATCCCCGATGTGGTTGCCACTGCTTGGTGCCGCCGAACCTGGTGTAATCACCTGGTTTTGGACTTGCTCGCCACCAATCCGACTTTCGGACGTGCGCAGGGCTATGAGGGCATCGGAACCGCAATGCTGGTTGCGCTCGCGGCTGTCACTCGCGGCCTGACGGTTCCACTCATTTGGGGAGAAGCCACGGCCAACTCCGCTCGATTCTACAAGAAGTCGGCGCTCCAGGAGAACAAGCGCGATGTCAAAGACCACTTCTTCATTCGTGGCAAAAATCTTGCGCTGCTTCGGAAAGTGGCATCTAGTTACATGACCTCACTTTAATCGCCATGCCAAAGTCTAAAGCCAGTCAGCCGCGCATCTCCCGCTTTCTTCGGCGTCTGTGGGAGGCAGAAGCTATGTACCCCGTCATGGCCGGAAACCCGCGAAATTTCAACTGGCACCTGTCTGTCGAAAGCAAGCCTGCGACGAGTCCCAAAGCCTCGTCCAGGAGCAGGAAGAAGGTTGTTCACGCTGGCGTGAAATAATCACCCGCTCTTTCGCCTGACGGACAGCTCGAAGGCTGGTGGTTCCGCTGCATTCCTATCCTCGTTTGCGCTCGCCAGCGGCCCGCCTACCCTCGCGGTCACATGTCCGACCGGCTTTTCCTCCTCGACGCGATGGCGCTGATCTACCGCGCTCACTTCGCCTTCATCAAAAATCCCATCCGCACGAGCGACGGTGTGAACACCTCCGCGCTCTATGGGTTTGCGAACACGCTGCTGGACATCCTGCACAACCAGAAACCCACCCACCTCGGCGTGGCCATCGACACCTCCGCGCCGACGCCGCGACATGAGATGTTCCCGGATTACAAGGCGCAGCGCGAGGAGATCCCGGAGGACATCGCGATGGCCATCCCGCAGGTGAAACGCCTGCTCCAGGCCATGAACGTGCCGCTGCTCGTGCGGGATGGCTACGAGGCGGACGACATCATCGGCATCATGGCCGCACGGGCGGACAAAGTCGGCATGGAGACCTTCATGGTCACGCCGGACAAGGACTTCGGCCAGCTCGTCACCGAGCATGTCAAAATCTACAAACCCGGCCGCCAGGGCAGCGACGTGGAGATCTTCGGCGTGAAGGAAGTCTGTGAGCGCTGGGGCATCGAGCGCCCGTCGCAGGTCATCGACATCCTCGGGCTCATGGGGGATGCCGTGGACAACATCCCCGGCGTCAAAGGCTTTGGCGAAAAGACCGCCACCGCGCTCATCCAGCAGTTCGGCAGCGTTGAAAACCTGCTCGCCAATACCGACCAGCTCAAAGGCAAGCAGAAGGAAAAACTCGAAGCCAGCCGCGACGACGCGATCCTGTCCAAAAAGCTCGCCACCATCTTCACTGACATGCCGTTTGAGGCAGAGCTTGCCGATCTCGCCGTCAAACCGCACGACGACGAAGCGCTGAAGGCCTTCCTCACCGAGTTCGAGTTCAACGCCCTCGGCCGCCGCCTCTTCGGAGATGACTTCAAGGCCGGTCGCAGTCGCAAATCGGCCGGAGAGAAAGTGGAACAGGTTTCCAACCTGTTCGAATCGTCTACTTCGGCCTCCGACGACCTCTTCTCCTCCCCGGTGGCCACAAAGCTCACCACCATCGCTGACACGCCACACACCTACCACCTCGTCCAAACCGCCGAAGAACGTCAAAAGCTTCTCGCTCTGCTCGCCGAGCAAAAGAGCTACTGCTTCGACCTCGAAACGACCGGACTCGATCCACGCGACACGCAGATCGTCGGCATCGCCTTCTCATGGAAAGCGCATGAAGGCTGGTTCGTGCACTTCCCTCGCGAAAAAGCCGCCGCGAAGGCCGTGCTCGAAGAATTTCGCGACATGCTCACCCGTGAGGGCACCGAGAAAATCGGCCACAACCTCAAATTCGACCTCAGCGTGCTGCTCGCACATGGCATCGAAGTCCGCGGGCCGTTCTTTGACACCATGCTGGCGCACTCCTTGATCGATCCCGATCAGCGCCACGGCATGGATTACCTCTCAGAGACGTATCTGCGCTACACGCCCGTGCCGATCACCAGCCTCATCGGCACCGAGAAGGACGATCTCTTCAGC
>JBKCXA010000522.1:0-13380 GCA_046316935.1 Prosthecobacter sp. | reverse complement strand
CGATCAAGGTGAGCACCGCTTGATCGGGCAGGCTGCGCACCACCTGCTGCAAAGCGGTGACGGCTTCCGCGAGCCGCGTTTTGCCAGAGGCATCAGTGGCAGCCATGGAGGCGGAGCGATCGATGAGCAAGACGACGGCCTGCGGTGCATTCGCGCCCATTTCACCCGAAGGACGGGCGAGAGCGAAAACGGCCAACAGCAAGGCGAGAAGGGTCAAAGCCAGCGAGAGCCATTTTTTGACCCGGCGCAGCCACGCCGACTCCTGATGCTCGCGGGCGAGTGATTTGAAAAACAGCAGCGTGGAGACCGGGAGACGCTTCGCATGCCTGCGGAAGAGCCAGAGGGCGAGCGGGATGAGCGCGAGCCAAGCCAGATGCAGGAGCTGGGGAGCGAGGAAGCGCATGGGATCAGGCCAGCAGGCTCCAGATAACCTCGTGAACCTCCTCCGGGCTGGCGGAGGCATCAATGACCTTGATGCGGTCCGGCTCGGCAGCGGCGAGTTGCAGATAGCCCTGGCGCACCTTCTCGAAAAATTCCGGCGGCTGGCTTTCCATGCGATCAAGCTCGCGGCCTGTGGCGTGGATGCGCTGCCAGGCTGTTTGAGTGTCCAGATCGAGCAGCAGCGTGAGGCGCGGCAGCGTGCCGCCGATGGCAAAGCGGTTGATGGCATTCACCGCATCGAGCGGAAGACCGCGGGCATGGCCTTGATACACCGTCGTGGAATCGAGAAAGCGGTCGAGGATGACAAACGCTCCCGCTTCGAGCAGCGGACGGATTTTTTCACGCACGATCTGCGCCCGGCTGGCGGCGAAGAGCAGCAGTTCGGTCTCCGTCGTCATCGCGTGACCTTCTTTCGCATGCTGGAGAAGGTGGCGGATGCTCTCGCCGATCTCCGTGCCGCCCGGTTCGCGAAGCACGACGACTTCGCGTCCGCTCTTTTCGAGCCTTTCCTTTAGAAGACGGATCTGGGTGGATTTGCCGCAGCCTTCGGAGCCTTCAAAGGAGAGCAAAAAACCGGTGGAGGGAGGCTGGGACACGAGGAGCGGGCTGGGAGGGGTTCTGCGAGCCGATAGCGTTCGGAGAAAAAATGTCAGGCGGAATCTCTGCGGGCGGGTTTCACCCGGTCACATAGTCCCGCATCTCGTAGAGCTTCGGATCGCGGACGGGTTCTTTGCGTGCCGCCTTGGCGCGGCTGAGCATTTGGGCAAAAAGCGCGTCGCCAGCCTCGCCTTCGTCGAGGCCGCCGAATTGCTCCTCGAGCTTCTCGGGGTCTTCACCGGCTTCGAGGCGGCGCACCATCTCGCGGAGTTCGGGAGGCGCTTTGTCGCCCATGACATCAGTCATCTTGCGCATGAAATGGCCGAGCTGCTTCGGGTCGGGGTTGTTTTCATCGAGGCCGCCCATGTCGCGCTCCATCTCGGCCATGAACTCGTCCATCTTCGACTCGTCGAGACCGGCGAAGGGATCGTCCGCCGTTTCCTCCTTGGCCTTGCCGATGACGGCGAAGCGCGAGACGCGCCGCTCCATGCGTAAGGATTCGCCATCAGGGCAGCGCGGGACCTTGTCCTTCATCGACAAAGAGCGGGCGAGGAAGGAGTAGAGCTTGTTGTTGTCCGGGCAGTAGAACTCGTAGATCGGCATGGTGAGAGCGGGTTCAGGTTTGCTTCGCGGCCGGCAGTCGGCGGATGAAAAACACCACGCCCAGGCCGGTGAGGATGCCGAGCGCCATGCTCGGCGGGATGTCGGAGGGCCAGTGGGCGCCGCAGTAGATGCGGGACCAGGCCACGGCAGCGGCGAGGAGATAGACGCCCAGGCCGATGCGCCGGTAAAAGCACGCCACCACGGTGGCCACCGCAAACATGTTCACCGTGTGGCTGGAGGGAAACGACTTCCCACGCAGCTCGCCACGCGGCTGGCTGATTTCTTTGGTGGGCGAAACCAGCAGGCGCTTCATGGCCGGTGTGGCCGGGCCGAGATCTCGCACGATGACGCCCTCAATGGCATCACGAGGGCGCACGCGGCCAACGAGCTTTTTGAGAGTGTTCGAGACGAGTGCGTCGCCGATGCCGATGGCCAGCGCCGCGCAAAGAAACATGACCCGCGCCTTCCTCCCGCCACGCAGCACGAGCAGAAAAGCCACCAGCACCAGCGGCGGCATCCATGCCTCGATGGCGGAGAGGGCCGGCATGACGTAGTCGAGCCAGTCCGCCGACCAGGTTTGATTGATGAGGCGTAGCAAATCGAGGTCCCAGGTGCTCATGACGGGCGGATGGCTTTCCAGGTTTTGAGTTTCACACCGCGAAAGACACCGAACGAACGCGTCTCCGAACCCAGCGGGATGGTGATGACGCCGAGCGCTTCGAGACGCTCGAAGCAGCCGCTGAACTCGACTGGCATCACCGTGGTCTCGTCGGCACCCGGCAGCAGGATCATGGCATCCTGCCCGAGACGCTCCTCCGGCCCCGGCCAGATCTCATACTGCGACTGCGGGAAGCCCGTGGGCTCCCAGCGATACACCCGCGGATGGCTGGGCATGTAAAAGGCCATCCACGCCGCGTGATAACGATGACCGAGGGCCATGACGAAGGCGTTTTCCCTATTCGGCATCTTTTGCCACCATTCCTCAGCGGCCAGACCGGACTCCTTCCAGCCCCGCAGACCGGAGACTTTCTTGATCGACTTCAAATCCGTGAGCATCACCACGATCACCGCCACATGAATCACCACCGCGAGACCGCCCGCCACGCGCAGCGACCACCGGCGCCAGACCTCGCGACCGCCTTGCAGCATCCACGCGGCGCTGAGAATAATCGCCGGCACGAAGAAGGCCGCAGGCCAGTTTGGATTGATGCGCTGGCGCAGAGCCAGCAGGGCAAAGCAGGCCAGCGCCGGGCCTGAGCACAGCCACAGGTAGCGCAGCGGCCGTGACAGCCCGCGAAAGCGGCGAAACCCATGCCAAAGCGCCGCCACCATGGCGATGAAAAGCACCGGCGTATAAACCAGCGCCTGCAGGCCAATATTTTCACCTGTGCGTCCCAGCCACTTGCTGAGCGTGGGCGTCGAGGAGACATCAAAATGATGCTTCGTGTGCTCCAGCGTGATCCAGCCATGCTGCTCATTCCACCACAGCACCGGCCCGATGAAGAGCAGGCCTAAAATGGCCGCCATCCAGAAGCCGCCACGCTTCAGCAGCCCGCGATCCTCCGGCGAAACCGCGGCAAAAACGAGCATGAGCAGCGGAAACACGAGCATCATCTGCTTGCTCAGGCAGCCAAAGCCAATCACCAGCCCCAGCAGCAGCCAGCGCATGAGTTTCTCCGGCTGCTCCGCCGCACGCCAGAAGAGCCACAGCGCGGCGGTCCATGCCAGCAGCAGCGGCGCATCAATGGTAAGCAGCAGGCAGAGGCCCGCGTTGCCCGGTGTGAGCACCATGAGCAACGCGGCGAGGCCTGCCACACGCTCGCCCGCCAGTTCGCGAGCCAGCCGCCAGGTGATGAGCAGCGTCACCATGCCCAGCAGCAGCGCCGCCAGTCGGATGCCCCACTCGGCATCGCCGGTGAGCCAGCCGATCACGCCCATCATCCAGCCGATCATCGGCGGCTTGGAATAGTAACCCCAGTCCGGCTGGCGTCCCCAGTCCCAATAGTAAGCCTCATCGCCCGCGAGGTCCGCGCCGTGCACCACCGCCAGCAGCATCACCAGCCTCACCAGCACGATGCCGCCCAGCCACAGCAAGAGGCGGCGTCCGCGGAGGTTGTCCAAAAATGAATCCCAAGTCATTCCCTCCTCCTAAACAGGTCAGCGGGCCTCGTTTCAAGCGCCGTGTGTGCGGCCATCATCGACGAGTTCGCAAAGGCCAGGACGCGTCCGGCGTATTTCACGCACCATGAACGCCTCCACCACCTCCCGCCGTCGTTTTCTCGCCACCTCGCTCGCTGGCGCGGTTTCTCTTCCCGCCTGGTCAGCGCCTGTCGGTGCGAATGGAGACATCCGAGTGGCCGTGATCGGCTTCCGCGGCCGTGGCGGTGGTCACATCAAAGAGCTGCTGAAAGTGCCCGGTGTGCGCCTCGTGGCCCTTTGTGACGCCGATCAGTCCGTCATCGACAAGCGAGTAGCGGAACTGGGGAAGGACAACATCCAGGTGAGAACTTACCGCGACTTCCGCGAGTGCTGCGCCGACAAGGAAATCGATGCCGTCACCATCGCCACGCCCAACCACAGCCACGTTTTGATTGCTTTGACCGCTCTGCAGCATGGGAAGCATGTCTATGTCGAGAAGCCGGTGAGCCATAATCTGATCGAAAGCGCCAAGCTGATGGCCGCGGCCACCAAAGCGGCCGCGAAGGGCATCATCGTGCAGCACGGCATGCAGCGCCGCTCGGATGAAGGCTGGGCCGCCGCGATGCAGTGGGTCAAAGAGGGCCACATCGGCAAGCCGAAGCTCTCCCACGCTCTCGTGCACGGCCTGCGCATGAGCATCAACAAGGTGGACGCCGCGCAACCACCGCCAGCGACGGTGGATTACAAGCTCTGGTCCGCCCCACGTCCGGAGATGCCGGTCATGCGGAAGCAGTTCCACTACGACTGGCATTGGCAGTGGCCGTATGGCAATGGCGACATCGGCAACCAGGGACCGCACCAATACGATGTGGCCCGCTGGGCGCTCGGCGATCCCGACACGCTGCCACGGCGCGTGATGAGCTTTGGCAACCGCTGGGGCTACACCGACGACGGCCACAGCGCCAACTGCCAGATCGCCTTCCATCCTTACGAGCCGGTGCCGCTCATCATGGACAAGTTTGGCCTGCCGTCGAGAAACGTGGATCCAAAGAGCGGCGAGCCGCCTTACAAGGGCATTCGCACCGGCAACATCATCCACTGCGAGGGCGGCTATGTGGCGGAATCGAAGGCCTACGACAACGAAGGCAAGGCGATCACGAAGTTTGAGAACTTCCTCACCGGACCGGACCACATGAAGAACTTCATCGACAGCATCCGCGCCGGAAAATACACCAAGGATGTGCTGCACATCCGCCACGGTCATCACGCGGCCTGTTTGGCGCATCTCGCGAATGTTTCCTACCGCCTCGGCAAGGCGATGAAGGCGGAGGAGACCAAGGAGAGGCTCCAGGGCGACAAATTCGGCCAGGAGCTGTATGCGGAGTTTCTCAAGAACCTCGCCAACAACGGCATCGACCTCGCAGCGCAGCCCATCGTCGCCGGTCCGTGGCTCGATTTCGATCCCGCGACACATCAGTTCACCGGCGAGTTCGCCGCGGAGGCCAACAAGCTCTGCGTGGAGGAATACGCCGCGGGCTTTGAACTGCCGGAAGTGTGATGCCACGGCTTGCGCAGGCATGCCTGCGTGCGAAATTTCATGCTGCATGCCTGCCTGCCAGATCGACGCCTACCAAGACAGCCCCCCAGCCCGCGAAGAGCTCGCCGGGTGGCTGGCCCAGCATGCGCCGGACCGGCTCGATGCCGCCGGCTGGCACCAGAGGCTCGCCCACTGGTGGGAGGCGAACCCGTTTGCCACGCTCTCGACCGATCGGGGCTGGGTGATGCGGCATGAAGGCAGGCTCGCCGGTTTCATGGCACTCATTCCCACCGGTTATGCGGTGCGCGGCGTGCTCACTCCCGCCTGCATCGCCTCCACCTGGTGCGTGGAGGAAGCGCATCGAAACGCCAGCCTGCCCATGCTGATGAAGCTCCGCCGTCTGGCCGCCACCACGCTGATGGCTGACACCACACCCACGCCCGATGTGCAGGTCATGCTTCAAAAGAGCGGCTGGACGCCCGCCATCGACATCACCCGCCGATTTGTGCCTCTCGGCCTTTTCGGCCTGCCCTGGCGTTTCCGATGGCCGCGGCTTCCTTCGGGCAAAAAACTCACGCGAGACCCCGCAGAGGTCCAAAGCATGGCCGCGAGCCATTCATCAGCAAATCGCATCGAGAAATGGATCACGCCCGAGTATCTGCGCTGGTTCGCCGCGTCACCGCATCGTCGTCATGAGTTCATCGGCGTGATCGACACCGCCGGCCGCCTTACGAGCTATCTCTTCGTCACCCCCAAAACCATTCGCGGCATCCCCGCGTGGATGGAGATCGACCACTTCACGACCGGCGATGACTTCTCCGAGCTGCACGCCCTCGTCGGCGAGGTCGTGCGGAATCCAGACATGCTAGGCCGCGAACGCCTTCTCTCACTCGCCAGCTTTCCCGGCGATGCCACCTGGGACTCCGCGCCCGTGCTGCATCATCGTCCTGAGCAGATGGCACACCACTTTTCGATTCCCGAAGCCTTCAAGTCCCTGCCGAAGCACAGCGTGCTCGCCGAGGGCGATTGGGGACTGTGATCACTTCGAGCTGTTCAGCGCGGCTTCGATGACTTTGCCGTCCGCATTGGGAAACGGGATGCCGAGCAGGCGAGCCATGGTGGGCGTGATGTCCACGTTTTGGATGGCGTCGATGACCTTGCCACCCGCGATGCCCGCGCCGCTGATGACGCAGCAGCCATCCATGTTCGGCATGAGATGATCGTGACCATGGGCTCCTTTCGGCGGATCGTTCGGGATGACTTCATTCGTGTCGGCGAGCGAGTCGGTGAAGGTGTAGCCATCCGCGGCGAGCAGCACGAGATCGGGCTCACGCGGATCCTCAGCCGCGGTGATGTGGCGCAGGCGGGTGGCAAAGTCCTTCGCCTCCACCGTGTCGCTCACGCCTTCGAGCTTCGCGAGCCTGGGCGTGATCTCAGCGAGGATGCGGTCGCGATTTCCCTCGTCGAGCACATACACGAAGCAGGCGCCGCCCTCGGCCATGGCGAAGACCTTCGAGTCCGGCGCGAGGTTCTTGCCGAGCACACTTTTGACAAAACCATCCTTCTTGAGCGCGGCATTGGCGTTGATGGACTTCGTGTAGGTGACGAAGCCGTGGTCCGTGGTGATGATGAAGGTCGTCTTGTCACGGATGCCCGCTTCCTCACAGGCACGGACGAGGTCGGCCACGCGGTTGTCACTGTCGTTCGCTGCCCAGTAGGCCTCAGCCACCTGCCGACCGTGCGCGTGCTCGAAGGAGTCGAGGCTCACGAGATGCAGCGCGAGTAAGTTTGGCTTCTTCGTGCGGATGATGTGCGTGGCGAGCTGGGTGTACATGTAGTCACGCTGCGCCTTGCCCGCGTTGCCGAGCTTGCACCACTCCATCTGCTTTTCGACGGGGATGCCGAGGGCGCGGGCCTCTTCCAGCAGCTTTGGCGTGCCGTATTTCTCGAAGAGCTCCTGCTCGAAGACATCCGGAACCGTCCAATCAAGCGTCTTCGCACCACGCGAGGCAGGCCAGATGACGCCCGCCGTGGTCAATCCAGCCGCTTTGGCGGCATCATAGATGGTGGGTGTCTTGACGATCTCGTCCTTGTTAAAGATCGGGTCCGGGATGAGCGGCACTTTTTTGCGCTCCTTGCGGTCGTAATACTCGTTCGCCAGCACGCCATGCTTCGCCGGATGCACGCCGGTGACGAGCGTCGTGTGGTTGGTCCATGTCACCGTCGGAAAGGAGGTCTCCATGCGCTTCACCCGCACGCCTTCGGCCGCCAGCGCCTTCACCGCGGGCATGTGGCACTTCGGGTCGTCAAAGTAGTGATGCGCCCAGCCATCAATGCTGACGAGGATGACGTGCTCCGCAGGCGCGGCGGCATGAAGTGATGAAACAGCGGCGAGAAGGGCGAGAAAGGTCGTGCGCATGGCCCGAAGCATACGAGGCAGGCTCGTGATGTCATGCAGACACCCGCACGTCGCCGTGACGCATCCGCTCGGAACGATCACTTCACCGGCGCGGCGGCCGGGGCAGGTGCGCTGGCACCGCCGAAGAGCGGCAGGGATTTGTTCACGGATTGATACACGCCCCAGCCGAGCGGCACGGCGACCCAGATCCAGGCGATGAGAAGACGGAGAGTGGACATGACGGACGCAGGTTAGCTTTTGACGTGATACTTCGCGTCCACCGGACGCACGAGGAGATTCGCGATGAGGCCCACGACGAGCAGGCCGACCATGATGTGGAAGATGGAATTGTAGGCCTGGGCGGCAGGCAGGACTTTTTTGTTTGCCACCGACAGGCGGTCCACAAGCTGGGGCCCGATGATGGCCGCGAGCGACCACGCGGTGATAAGGCGACCGTGAATCGCGCCGACTTGATAGCTGCCGAAGAGATCGCGCAGATAGGCCGGGATGGTGGCGAAGCCGCCGCCATACATCGTGAGGATGAAGCCGGTCACGATGACAAAGAGCGTCACATTCCCCTGCCCTTGCGTCCACGGCACGCTCATGTAGAGCGCCGCGCCGAGGATGAAGTAAACGCAGTAGGTCACCTTCCGCCCGAGGAAGTCGGAGCAGGATGACCAGAAGAAGCGGCCGCCCAGATTGCACAGCGAGAGCAGGCCCACATAGCCCGCGCCGGCGGCGGCGCTCACGCCAAACATGTCCTGAATCATCGGCGAGGCCTGGCCGAGGATGCCGATGCCCGCGCTGACATTCATGCAAAGCACCACCCACAGCATCCAGAACTGCGGCGTCTTCCACGCCACATCGACGGCCACGCTGGCATTCGTCACGAGCGGCTTCACATGCTCCTTCGGCTCCCAACCAGCCGGTTTCCAGCCCTCGGCAGGCACACGGACGATCCACGCACCAAACAGCATCGAGATGGCATACAGCCCCGCCATGATCAAAAAGGCTTCTTGAGCTCCGACGGAGGTCGCGGAGGCGAAACGCTTCATCAGTTCCTCGGCGAGAGGTCCGCCGATCAGGGCTCCACCGCCGAATCCCATGATCGCCATGCCCGTGGCCATGCCGGGGCGGTCGGGGAACCATTTCATCAAAGTCGAAACCGGCGCGATGTAGCCCAAACCGAGCCCGATGCCACCGATGAGGCCGTAACCGGCATAGAGCAGCCAGAGTTGATGCCACTTCACCGCACAGGAGGCGAGCACGAGGCCAGTGCAAAAGCACAGCATGCTGGCCAGCATCGTTTTACGCGGTCCGCTGCGCTCCACCCACTTGCCAAACACGGCGGCCGAGATGCCGAGCAAGGCGAGCGCGATGGAATAGGCCACGCCCACATCCGCCTCCGACCAGTCCGCCGCGGAGGGCGCGGTGATGCCGAGCGCCTTGGCGAGCGGCTTCTTGAACACGCTGAAGCCATACACCTGCCCGATGCACATGTGCACGGCGATGGCGGCGGGCGGGACGAGCCAGCGATTGAATCCTGGCGGGGCGACGGTGGCTTCGCGGGAGAGAGCGGACATGGGTTGGAGCGGGAAAACGCCGTTTTAGAACGCCGCCCGCTCCGCTGGCAATCACGAAAGCAGCGCGGAGCTGGATTGACCATCCTCACTGCCCTGATGCTTCGACGCGGCACCGGAACGGAGATAAAAAACCGTCCCGGCGGATGCCAGGACGGTCTTTGGAGTCATGGGCGCGGCTCGACGTGCGCCCGGGCATCAAAACACATAGCCGATCTGGAGCCCCCCGCCGGCGTCCACCATGTCGTTGCGGAAGAGATTGACGTATCCCTGGAGATTGAGGCTGAGGCCCTTGTGGGTCAGCAGTTCCACGCCGCCGCGCAGATTGAGGAAGCTGGAGTTCCTGTCACCGCCCACCGATGCGCTCGGGCCGGTGCCGACGGGGGTCAGGCCGCCCGCGCCGAGGGCAAAGAACGGGGTTCCCTGGAAGGAGGCCGTCGCCGTGTTAAACTCACGCGACTCATGGATCCACATCGCGCCAAAGTAGGGCACCACCTTGCCGGCATCGACGGGGATGTGGTAGGCGATGTTGTAGCCTGCGTTCACGCGAAAGACCTCAAAGTCCTGGCCGGAGACCGACATGAGGCCGGCCACGGGCGCGTTGGAGCCCTCCGAGTAGGCATCGATGCTGCCGCTGGTATAGCGCAGGCCGGCCGTGGGGCCATGTACCCAGCCTTCATGGCGGAAATTGTAGGACACCGTCCAGTCGAGCGTGTGGGCGGAGGTGTCCGGGCTGGCGAAAGCACGCGTGCCGCCGAGGGTGCGGCTCATGTCCGTGTCGGAGGCGGCGTAGCTGTAGATCAGGGAGGAGTTCAGGCCGCCCCAGTTGCCGGAGATGTTGAAGCCGATGGCGTTGCCGTTGCTTTCGACGCTGAGGTCATTCACCACCGCCTTGCTCTTGCCATACAGGTGGCTCCAGGTCATGCCCACGATCACATGGGAGGTGGCCAGGAAGTCCACCCCCGCCGTGGCGGCGCCAAAGCGTGAATCCAGCCCGCTGCTCACCCCATCGGGCTCCGTGTCCGCACGGCCCAGATCCCCGCCCGCCCAGAACTCCCAGCGGCGCGAGCCGAGGCCCGCCATGTCCGCCAGCGTGACCTCATCGCCACCCACATTTTCGAGGCGGGAGGTGCCGCGGTTAAAGCGGTTCACATGCGCCTGGATGCCGCCCAGATGCGCGGAGATGGACTGCGTGGCATGCGACTGGGACTGCTGCGCCGCGGAGACCCCGTTGTTGAAGTTGCTGATCGCATTCAGGTCCACGATGGAAAAGCCCGCCCCGCCAAATTCACCGGCGGAGACACCCGCGATGGACGTGCCGACGAAGACCTTTTGCGCCGCCAGGAAGGCGAGGTTCGAGGCCGTGAGCACCGGCGCGTATTGCGAGATGTCACCAAAGGCGCTGGCACCTGCCGGGAAGGGATTGTCACCGCCGTTGAGCACGCCCACCACCTCGAGCTTGCCATCGCCATTCGTATCCACCAGCAGGGCGGAGCCGCTATCCCCCTTGGCCGTGCCGGCCTCCAGCGGCCCGCCGATGGCACCGCCAAAGGTGCTGGTCAACCCGTCCGGCCGGTCAAAATCCAGCAGGATCACCGTGCCGGAATTCGGCGAGATCGTCGGTGGGGCGATGGGGCCGGGAACGCCGACGAAATCCACCGTGTTGGTGCCCGTCTTGAGCACACCGTTCACGTCCTGGGCACCGGGGGGCACGAGATCAGGCACCTGGTCCTCCGGGTTTTCCTCCCCGGCCAGATTGATGGTGCCATCGGCAAACAATCCGTGGCCGCCCAGCACTGCCGCCATGCCCAGAGGGGATGTGGCGCTCACCGCGGAGGTCTGCAGCGTCGATGCACCGCCGGTCACCGTGGTGATCTGGGCAAAGGTGAAGCTCACCACCGCCATGTCGTGCGTGGCGGAGCCGCCGCTCGCGGCCCAGTTCGGGTTCATGGCGATCTGCGCCGGCGTGGCCACCACCGAGTAGGTGGCCGTGGCTCCGGCGACGCCCGGCGTGTTGCCGAACAGCAGCGTGATATTCGCAGCGCCGGCGTCCAGCACCCCATCGTTGTTCGAGTCCACATTGTGAGCAGCCGTCAGGAACTTCAAGACGCCAGGCTCGCTCGAAGGCACCAGGGTGCCGGTGGCGGTGCCGCCGCCATACTGGATGAAGGCCACCGTGCGGCCCAGGTCCAATCCCGCGGCATGCGCGGCATGCGCGGGGCCGATCACTCCTTTGCCCGCCGAATCCACCCCCACCGTCGCATACGATTGAACTGGAAGCAGCGCCGAAAAGGCGGCCGCGAGGACAAGGGCGGAACGAGACAGAGGATGACGGATCATGCAGTGCAGGGTGGGGTGAAAAACTCGGACGAGAGCGCGGCCTTTAGGCACCCAGCCTTGCCTCGTCAACCCTCTTTCTGTCCCTCTTTCTTCACCGTCCACCGCCCACCGCCCACCGTCCACCGTCCACCGCCCACCACCGCATTCCCACTGACCTCTGACCTCTGACCTCTGACCTCTGCTCTCTGCTCTCTGACTCCCCCCCTTCCCCCAAACCATCCCTTGCTTTCCTCTTCAAACGCGACGAAGGGCAGGCTCCGCAGTCCACCTGAAGCAGGCAGACCGAGCTGTTCATCAGGTGTTTCTTTGGATTCGTTGGTGTTCTGAAATCCGAAGATCGGAGGCTGGCCGTGCATGCATCGAGGGGGGCTGCCCTTTAGAAAGACAACGATAATGAACACCAAAATGTATGTGGGCAACCTGCCCTTCGCCGCCTCCGACAACGACCTGCGCGACCTCTTCAGCAACTACGGCACTGTCACCGACCTCTTCCTGCCGATGGATCACACCACGGGCCGCCCTCGCGGTTTCGCCTTCATCACGATGGACAGCGCCACCGGCATGCAGGAGGCCATCAAAGGCCTTCACGACCAGGACTTCATGGGCCGCGTGCTCGTCGTCAATGAGGCGCGTCCGAAGGAAGACCGCCCCGCTGGCGGTGGTTACGGTGGTGGTGGTGGCGGCCGCGGTGGTTACGGCGGCGGTGGTGGTGGCGGTGGCCGCGGCGGATACGCCGGTGCCGGCGCTGGCCGTCGTGAGCGCTATTAAGCCCTCCTCCCACGCCTAGAGCATCCTTTCCGGCGGCAGGCCTCACAGCCTGCCGCTTTTTTGTGTTCATCCGGGATGCGGCGCACCCTTGGAGGGATCAGGCCATCAGCTAAAAACTGGGTTAATCCAACGCCTCTTTTGCGGGTGCTGGAGGCTGAGGGCATATCGATGACATGAAAAGCCCCCGGTTTGTCATCTCGAAGCGTCACATGTCAGGGTTTAGCCTGTTCGAAATGCTCATGACTCTCATGATCGCCGCCATCATGGTCATGCTCGTGGTCAATGCTTACGGCTCCTTGGGATCGGAGGCCACCCGTGTGAGTGACCGCCTCAACGCCAAGCTCATCATCGCCACCCACCGCCAGGCCGTCATGGCCGGCGCATCCTTTTCTTCCGCCACACGTGACGAGATGATCCGTGAGCTGATTCTGGGGGTGCGCCCGTCAGGCGTCTTTCGTGACCGCGTCTTTCGTGTCTCCGGGCTGGATCCGGAGGCGCTTTCCCGTGCCTGCCGTTTTCTGGAGTTGGCGGGGGGCGGCGACCTTGAGTTTGATCCTCACGCGTCGCAACCCGCGATGTGAGCCGGTGCGGGCGCTTGGGGATGCGTGCCACGAGGGGGAATCGGTATCGGGGCCATTCCTGGCCCCATCGGCGGGGCAGGAATGCCCCGGTTACTTCTCTGCCCCTCACAGCCTGCCGCTTTTTTGTGTTCATCCGGGATGCACCTGCCTGGCGTCATCGGGTAGGGCTGCACCGGAAGGCGCCGGAGCAATAGACGATAAACAATAGACGATAGGCACCTTGAGCCGCGACAGCGTTATCGTCTATTGTCTATGGTCTATTCCCGCCCCCCTCGGCATCTCTCATCCCCGATCCCTCATCTCCTCCGCCTGCCATGCACCTCTCCGATCTCGTCTTCACCGGCTTCAACAAACGCGTTGCCGCCGTCCACCGGGACTCCGGGCAGCTCCTCTGGC
>JBKCXA010000521.1:0-5002 GCA_046316935.1 Prosthecobacter sp. | reverse complement strand
TGGGGACGCAGGAGTTTCGCCGCCAGTTTCTGGCCCGCGAGGACGATGAAGCGGCTCGCCAAGGTCACCACGCCCTGCGAGCCACGGCTGCCCCAGTCCACGTCTCGCTCGGGTGTTACGCCAAATTCGCTCATGAGGCTGACATTCCGCGAAGAAGACTCTCAGCGCAAGTTTCCACGGCTTGCGTGATGAGGTGTTCGTGCTCAATACAGGCCCGCATGCAGGCTGAAACCTATCAAAACCTCCTCGCGCATGGCGCGGCCGTGAATCTCTCCACTCGCTCGAAATGGAAGCTCTCCGGCGCCGATCGCGTGCGCTACCTGAACGGCCAGGTGACCAATGATGTGCGACGCGCCGATGAACGCCACACGATCTACGCCTGCGTCACCGACGTGAAGGGCCGCATCGCGGGCGATGTGATGATCCACTCTCGCGATGGATCGCTGTGGCTCGATGCCGAGCCGGATCTCCGCGAGACCCTCGGCATGCGTTTGGAGAAATACATCGTGGCCGATGATGCCGAGCTCACGGACGTGACGGACGACTGGCAGCTCTGGCATGTCTTCGGACCTCGGGCAGGCGAAGGGCTCCAAAGCACTCGTTTTGGCCTTCCGGGCATCGATGTGTGGATTCCGGCTGGTGGTAGCTTCCAGCCCGCGGAGCCCAGTTTGAGCCTCGAAGATGCTGAAACCCTTCGAGTGCTCCAAAAAGTGCCCCGTTGGCCGAATGAACTCGGCGGCGATACCTTTCCGCCTGAGGCCGGTCTGGAAGAGCGGGCGATGGATTTCGCCAAAGGCTGCTACATCGGCCAGGAGATTCTTTCGCGCATCAAAACGACCGGCAAGATGCCCCGGCAGCTTCAGTCGTGGGAAACAGACCGCGAAATCGCCGTCGGCACCCCCCTGCATGATTTTGCTGGCCGCGAAATCGGAGCCGTGACCAGCACGGCGAGGCATCCGCAGACTGAAAAGCTCGTCGTGCTCGGCTTTGTCAAAAGCGGCGCCGGTCCTGTGATCGAATTTTTGGGCTGAAAGCAGGCAAGAGGCGGGTGGTCAAACCAGTTGCGGCACGGTTTGAATGCGGCTTGATTCACCTCGTCCGAATCCGACGCCATGATTTCTTCGATTCCCCCTTTCTCCCGGCTCGCCGCCTTTGCCGCGGGCACGTTCATGATCTCCAGCGCTCTCGCCGCTCCGCAGGGCACCACCGGCGTGCAGGAGTTTGATCCGCTCGCCTTCCCCGGTCAGGTCGTCGATGACGTCGTCGTCCCTGTGCCGAGCGAGGTGTTCTCGGTGCTCGACAAACTCGGTGAGCCGAATTGGAAGCACGAGATTCGCGATCTCGAGGTTCCAAACACCAGCGACCGCACCAAGCTGGCGCTGCTTTTTGGTCACGTCGTCGCGGAAGGCTTCGTTGCTGTGCAGGCCGAGGACAAAGAAGCGGTGAAGGACGCGGGCAAAGACATCATCTCCATCGCCACCGCCCTCGGACTCACGAAAGCCGTGCGCCCGCACGCACAGGCTATCCTCGATGCCGCTGACAAGAATGACTGGAAGTCCATCCGCAAGGAGTTCGACCAGACACAGAAGACCGTGAAGGACACCATGGAGGAGATGAAGGATATCGATCTCTCGCAGTGCGTCAGCCTTGGCGGCTGGCTGCGCGGCACCGCCTCCGTGACCTCCATCGTCGGCAAGAACTTCTCCGCCGACCGCGCCGAGTTGCTCAACCAGCCGATGCTCGTCGAGCACTTCGTCAATGCGATCAACAAGATGCCCAAGAGCGCCCAGGAGCATGACCTGCTCCGCTCGATCCGCAAAGGCCTCGGTGGCGTGCTGGAGAAGATGGAAGGCGCGGTCGATGGCTTCTCCAAAGATGCCGTCACCGACATCAGCAAGACCTGCGAGACGCTCCTCACCGACATCCTCGCAAAGAAGTGAATCATCCCAAGGACCCATCACCGATGAAGATGACACGACACACCTTTCTCTCAACGCTGGCCTGCCTGTCGCTCGCCCTCGCACCAGTTCCCGCACTCGCCACCGTCGATGAGAGCCACGACTATACCATGGAGGCCGCCACTCCCTTCGTGGAGCAGGGCTTCATCGTTCGTGAGGACTACTGGAACGGCGAGGTGAAGAGCGGTCAGAAGCTCATGATCTCCCACCAGCTCTTCAAAGGAAACGAATATGCCTTCTGGCTCGGTTCCGCGAACGACGATGTGGAACTCGACATCAAAGTCTATGACGAAAAGGGCAATGCCATCCAGATCGACAGCAAGCCCGGCAACCATGCGTTGAGCATCCGCGTGAACCCGCAGAGGACTGGCACCTACAAGATCGTCTTTTCGCTGAAGTCGAAGAAGGAGCCGGGCGTCATGTGGGCGCTGTCCTACGGCTACCGTTGAGCAGCCTCAGCGTGCCACGGCCTTGCCCGCAGCCACCCAGGCATTGAATCCGCCTCGGAGCAGTTTCACTTCCGTGAAGCCCATTTGGCTCATTTCAACGGCTAGCAGCCTCGCACGGCCACCGATGGCACAATAGACAAGGCAGGGCTTTGACTTGTCCTCGATGGATTTAAGCCGGTCGAGGCTTGGTTGACCATGAAGGTAGTCGAAGAACTCGGCGCGGAGCATGTGACCGTGTTCTTTGCGCTCTGTCTCGGTGCGGGCGTCGATCACGCGTGCCTCGGCATGTTCGGCCAGGAAACGCTCCACCTCATCCGGCGTGAGCTCTCGCGCTGTCGTGGGCAGGGAAACCGCCGGCGGCTCAAACTCGGGCACGGTTTTCGGCGCGGGTTCGCACCCGAGGACGAAAAATGGAGCAACGAGAAGCCAGCGGCGCATGAGAAGTGCGGCGATCATGCGCGAGGGGGCATTCGAGGGCAAGTTTTGCGAGCGAGGAGGCGTTGTTTCAGCCCCCCAAGACATGTCCTTTCTCGCCCGTCACCCGATCCTGAGACTCGTGGCGTCGCCACAGCATTTGTGGCGCACGCTTTCGCTCGGATTAAAAACCATCTGGCTGCACAAGCTGCGCTCGTTTTTGACCGCGCTGGGTGTCGTCTTCGGTGTGGCCTCGGTGGTGGCGATGCTGGCCATCGGCGAAGGAGCCAGCCATGAGGCCCAGGAGCAGATCCGCAAGCTCGGCAGCCAGAACATCATCCTGCAAAGCGTGAAGCCGCCGGACGGGCAGGGATCCAATGCCGAGAGCCGCAGCTTCATCAGTGAGTATGGCATCACCCGTCGCGATGTGACCCAGATCGTGCAGACCGTGCCGGGCATCTCCATCGTGGTGCCGAGCCGCTTCATCACGGAAAACATCTGGAACCTCGATCGCAGCATGGACGGGCAGATCATGGGCGTGTTGCCGGTCTATCCGCACATGCGCAACCGTGACATGAAGTCAGGCCGCTTCTTCACCGATCTCGAAATGAAGGAGCGCATGCCGGTCTGTGTGCTGAATGAAACCCTGGCGCGAAAGCTTTTCCCGCTCTCCGCCCCGGTCGGCAAGTCCGTCCGGGTGAAGGGCTACTACTACAAGATCCTCGGCGTGATCCAGGACGAGGGCGCCATGGTGGGCACGGATGCCGCCAGTCCTGCGGGAAGCTCCTCCGCGCAAATGATGATCCCTTTCGACACCCTGATGGACCAGTATGGCGAGACCTTCTTCCGCTACCGCACAGGTTCCTTCGAGGCGGAAAAGGTGGAGTATCACGAGGCGGTGATCCGTGTGGAGGATGTGACCCAAGTGGAGAGCCGCGCGGAGGCGCTGCGGCACCTCATGAAGACCAATCACAAGAAGGACGACTGGCGCATCATCGTGCCGGTGGAGCTGCTGAAGCAGGCGGAGCGCACGAAGCAGATCTTCAGCATCGTGCTGGGCAGCATCGCGGCCATCTCGCTGCTCGTCGGCGGCATCGGCATCATGAACATCATGCTCGCCAGCGTCACCGAGCGCACACGGGAGATCGGTATCCGCCGTGCCCTCGGTGCCCGCCAGGCGGACATCGTGGTGCAGTTCCTCATCGAGACCGTGCTACTGGCCGGGGTTGGCGGTGTGCTGGGTGTCATTCTCGGACTCGCCATCCCCATGGCTGTGCAGCACTTTGCCGGTGTGACCACCGTCATCAAGATGTGGTCCCCCGTGCTCGCCTTCTCCATCTCCGTGCTCACCGGGGTGGCCTTCGGCATCTACCCCGCCAGCCGTGCGGCGCGGATGAATCCCGTCGAAGCCCTGCGGCACGAGTGATGACTCACAGATTCCAAAGGCGGGCACCGTTGGCCGGTGGGGCGTTCATGGTGGAGCGTGAGTTGTAGCCGTCGTAGTAGCCGCGGTCGAAATTGCTGCGCTTGCGCGGATCGTAGCGGCCCACATGGGCGGCTGGATCGGCCACACGACCGCCCACGCGATCACGCAGGCCGTAGTCGTAGCCTTGCTGGTAGGCGGCGTCGTTTTCCGCCGGGGCAGGAGGAGGCTGCTGGAAGCCGCCGCCTTGCTGCGGATAGGGCGGGGGACCCTGGTTGAGGTTGTTCAGGCTGCTGCTGATGCTCGCAAAGCCCTGGTTGTAACCATCGCGGTAGGCCAGCTCCGTGTTCGGATCAAAGCGGGCACCGCGATGTCGGTTGTAGTTCTGGCTCTGGCGGCGCTGCGCGTCCATCTGGCCGTCCTGCCAGCCGCGTTCAAACGCCATCTGGTTCATCTGGCGGCCCTGGTCCCGCATGTCCGCCCGATGCTGCTGGCCGTAGGGATCGCCATACGGAGCACGGCCCATGTTCATCATATAGGGATCGTAGCAGCTCGGAAGCATGACGGCGAAGGCGGGCAGCAAAAGGTATTTCATGGTGCTGCATCGTATGAGGAAGCTCACATGGGCGCAAGGAAGCCTTTGCCAGCCTCGTAAAAGCCGCCCACCTTGGAACCCCCACCCACATCCATGAACAACCGTCGTCACTTCATCCAAACCGCGGCCGCCAGCATCGCCGCGCCCCTCATCCTCCCCTCCC
>JBKCXA010000520.1:0-3056 GCA_046316935.1 Prosthecobacter sp. | reverse complement strand
GCCTGTTGCATCACCGCTGGCATAACTGTCGCCCGCGTTGCCGCTGAGGCCTTCTTCATCGACGGTTTGCGTGGTGGCACTGCCGACCAGCGGAGAGTCATCCTCAATCGTCACGGTTAGAGTTCCCGTAGCCGTCAAACCGCCGCTATCAGTTACTTTGACCGGGGTTACAAATGTCACGACGTCTTCGGACAAACCATCCGGGTGATCGACTGGGCCGAGAATGGTCACCGTGTAAGCTCCTGCATCGGTAATTGTCACCGTGATGACAGGCGTGCCTCCGGCGGTGCCAGTGAGCAGATGAGATCCAGCGCCCGTCCACACAATTGGGCTACCTTGCGAGGTGAGCGTCACGGAGGGCGCGCCGAGCACGACGGTCATGGGGTCTCCATCCGGATCGGAAACAGCAAGGGTTCCCGACATGATGGACAAATTCGTGGTGTCACTCGGGCTGCCAACAGCGTCTGCCAGTCCCGCTGTCAGGCCTTCTTCAGACACTGTGGTCGCACCATCACTGATGGTTGGAGGAGTGGATGTTTTGAGTGGCGGTCTTGCCAAACTATCCCATCTCAATTTTTCGAGAGTGTACGGTTTTTCGGTCGGTAGCGGGGCAAAGTCGAGTGGGTCATCTTCCCAAGTGGCCGTCCACATCATGTAAGGGTGCAAGATAGCTTCGTCAGCAGCTCCGCTGCTGCTCATGTAGTCGCTGATTCGTTGAATAAGCGTGCTTACGTTTCCATCTTCTGGCACCAAGATCACCGAAAAGCCATCCGCCCATTGCAATAGGACCCCATCGACAAGAGCGCTGACTTTCACCGGAGGCTGGCCGTCTCGATCAATCGCAATCGATTCGACTGGGTTCACCGGGATGCGCTGATTTGGAGCCGCATCGATGGTGTCCGTATCTTGCTTGGGTCTGTCACGGCCGAGGCGTTTGATTCTGATCTTCATAAGTTGTGTTTTAAAAGGGGGTCACGTCAAACAGGCAGGCATTGTGCTGGGAGATGAACGACAATGGTTTCGGGTGGAATGGCTTCATACCGTTGACGGTTGGATGAGCGGAGAGGCCGGATTCGGGCTGCCATTTTCATTCGAAGGCTGAGCTCTAAAGATTCTTTGGCGAGAGCGTCCGGCTTCTCGACAGGTGTCTTGATCAAAGAAATCCTTTATTGGAGGGGCTTCTGATTTCTCAGGCGGCCCATAAGGTGAGAAATACTTGTGATGCATGTGTTTAACTGCGTCTGCCGTGCCCTTTTCTGCAATAATGAATGAGACACATCCCTTGCGCGACGAACCGCCGATCTTGCTGGCATGTTGGTTGGATGCTCGTTGCGCTTGGTGACGTGCCGGGCCTGAAAATATCAACTTTTCAAGTAAGTGAGCGAGCAGGTTGCTCCTGGAAGTGGTGACAGATCGGCGCCCCTCCCGGCTATATGAATCATGAAGAAAGCGAGCTGCCCTCCGGTGCCGTGACAATGGGGTGGGACTCGGCATGGTTGGAACGGGAAGGAAGTTTCGTGGTCTGCTCAACTCCTGAATCGAACACTTGAAGTGTTTGTCTCGTGCCCCTGCTCAGCAATCCACATAACTGTGCATCTATTGATTTTTCTGGGCGTGGAGTGCGGGCTCTTTGGAGAGGCTTCGCTGAGGCGGAAGCCTTGAGGCTTGATGCGAAGCATTCAAAGAGGGAGGGCGGTGCAGAAACCATGCAGCGCCTCCAGTTTTGTATCCGTCAAACATTCGATATGATCAAAACGGGAGGGCGAAATTCATCCCGCTCGAATGGCTCCCGAAGAGGTCCAGAATGTGTTTCCAAGCATGGCTGAGATGCTTGCTCTGCGTTCAACACAAAAACTATTGAAGGAGTGCTCCGCCCCCTCTTGGATCAGTTCGGTGAGCTTATCACCTGTACAATCCAAGAGGGGGACGGAGCAATTCGCCTATCTCCGGTTTGTCTGACTCAGGTGAGCAAGACAACTTATGCCGAATTGACCACCAAAGGGGTTCCGAAGGAACTCATAGAATATGACGGTGCCTAAAATGCACTGCAGCGCATAAGAGCCTGCAAAACTATCTCTTGTGATAGCTCTCCCTTTTCTCGCCTAGGCATCAGCTTCGATGAGGACTTCCAGCGTGGGATGCGCGATCACTTGACGGGCGGTCATGACGCGTTCGACGGTGTGCCAGATGCCGGGGAAGCTGAGCTGGCCATTTAAGAAGGCCTCGACGGCGACTTCGTTGGCAGCGTTGAGGACGGCGGGGAGAGTGCCGCCGATGGTGCCGGCGTGGCGGGCGAGGTTGTCGTGAAGAGGTCTTCGGCGAGAAGGCAATTCCCCAGATTTTATTGCGCTGCAAAGGATTGGCAGGGTAAAACGCTAGTGATGATGAACAACGTCCAAACCAATCCGGCCGCCCCGATGCTAGCCTCAAAGCAATCTGCCTTCACAAGGTTCGTTCGAAATTCCGCACGCATTGCTTGCGGGGTGCTCTCCATCTTTGCACTTCTCGGCGGAGCGTTTTGCTTTCTGGCCGCTGTCGTTGATGGAATCTATTTCAGCCGGCTCCATTCAAAGATGTTTAACTGTGCTAGATTTGTAGAAGCGCACATCCAAGAGAACTCGATGTTTCCCACCTCCGGCCAATTGCAAAGATGGAGCAACGAGAATGGCGATTTGCTGCCTTTTCGAATTGGCGAACCTGGCGCTGACGACTCGTTCACCATTTTGGACGGACAATCCACTGAGCCCCACTTCAAGAAGTATCGAATCGCTTATTGGACTGGAGACCGTTCGGAGTTTTTCAACGCATGGGATGGGACTTTCACGACATCGGTCACGCAATACTCTGGCAGCGCGTTTGTTGTCGGGATGGCCTTTTTCGTCGCAGGGGCGGCGCTCTACCGCATACGAGACTACTTGCTCAAAGCGCAGCAAAGCGCTTTGGAAGTTTCCCAAACCTGACCCCAAAAAAGACACGTCACTTCTTCGCCTCACGTCTCGCCCAGGCATCGGCTTCGATCAAAGCCTCCAAGGTGGGATGGGCGATGACTTGATGGG
>JBKCXA010000519.1:0-5603 GCA_046316935.1 Prosthecobacter sp. | reverse complement strand
CTTCCGAGAGCATGGGCTCGGCGGCGATGATGGCCTCGCAGGCCTGGATGAGCATGGCGGTGGGTTCTTGGGTGGAGTGGGTGGTCTTGGGCATGAGATGGTGGTGTTTAAGATTCAACAATCGATTCAGGGAGAAGGACTTCAGTGCAGCTCGGCGAGCGCCTTGCGATGCTGCGCGGCGATCATGCCGGCGACGCGGGCGAGCATGACAAACAAAACGAGACCCGCACCGGCGGCGAGCAGGTGGCCGACGACGGGGATGAGCTTCAAGGCGTGCACGGCGACAAAGGCGGCGGCGGAGATGGCGAGGGCGGCCTTGGCGGCGGGCAGGCAGCGGAGCATGGCGGGCACGGAGATCCACGGGGCGCAGGCGGCAAAGCTCTCCTGGAAGACGATCATCATGATGGCGAAGGGAAAGTAGGCTGCGGCGATGAGGTAGCTGGCCCACTGCGCGACGGGATTCATGCCGACATGTGAATCGGTGTTCAGATACATGAACAACCACACGACATGGGCGACGAGGAAGGCAGCGGTGATGCGCACGCCGGGCGTCAGTAGTTCCTCGACGGATTCGTTGAGCTTGGGCCAGTCCGGCGGGGTGTCGGAGCCCTCGAGGGTGGTGTGGGTGATCTTATAGAGGAAGCTGCCGGTGTAGATGGCGGCGAGGGCGCTGACGATGAGGCCGGCGAGGGGGATGCGGACGGCGATGGCATAGGCCACGGCGATGAGCGAGCCGATGCGCAGCAGGTGGCTCTGCCCGCGACGCCAGGGATAGGTCTTCGCATCCTCGATCAAGGCGGCGACATCCATGGCGGGACGCTCGGGGATGGCCTCTTCGATTTGTTTGGCCACCTTGGCGGCGGTGCTGGTCTCGACCGGAGCACGCTCGAACCGGGAAATGACGCGCTCGCTGCCATTGTCAGCAGGCGGTGGGAGATTCGGAGAGGGGAGATTCGGCGGCGGCAGCCCGCCAGGAGGCGGCAGGTTTCCTGGAGGCGGCAGATCGGGCGGCGGGATGTTCATGCGAGCCGCGAGGTATAGGCGGGCCGTGTGATTTTGCCAAGCACGACGATACACCTCTTGCCTTTCCAATTCGTCTCCGGGTAAGCTGGCGGGAATTTCACCCCACGCACCCATGTCCTACCACATCAGCCAAAATGGAGAAAAGAGCGGCCCGTTTGATCGTGAGGAGGTGCTCCGGCGCCTTGTTTCCGGGGAGCTGAAAGGCAGCGACCTCGGCTGGCAGGAGGGCATGGCCGAATGGGAGCCTCTCTCGAAGCTGATCCCGCCTCCGGCGGCTGCTTCGACGCCTCCGCCGGTCTTTGTCAGCTCGGCCCCGGTGGCGGCGGCCGGTGCTCCCACGGGCACGTCCGGCCTGGCCATCGGCAGCCTGGTGTGTGGCATCCTGGGTTTCTTCACGCTCGGTCTGGCCGGGATCATCGCGGTCGTCCTGGGGCACATGTCCCTCTCGCGGATCAAATGCTCCGCAGGTGCACTCGGCGGCAAGGGCATGGCCATCGCCGGACTGATCATGGGTTACTTTGGCTTTTGCCTGATCGGCCTCGCCATCCTCGCGTCGCTGGCGGTGCCGGCGTTCAACTCCGTGCAGCGCCAGGGGAACCAGATGAAGGTGGTGGTCAATGCGAAGCAGATCCTTCTCGCGACGAAGCAATATTCCAGCGAGCACAACGGCAACCTGCCGCCGGACATCGAGACGCTCTACCGCGAAGGGATTCTCGATGATCGCCGCCTGCTGGAATTCCCAGGTGCCACGGACACGCCCGGCCAGGGCTGGGAATATCGCGGGGCGGGCCTGACGGACAACGCCGATGGACGCACGATCATCCTCATCACGAAAAAGCCTGCTGGCGGCAAGGATTACATCGTCGCCCGAAACGATGGCACGGCGGAGGTCGTGCCCGCATCGTCTTTGCCGTCGCCGTGAGCGGCGGGATGGCCGCGGAAAAGGGCAGGGGAGTGAAACAAGGCGGTTTTCAGTTTGAAAAGACCCGGCGTCCGGGTAGCGCGGAAGGCTCCCATGGCATTTCACCCTCCCACCACCATCGGCATGCTCGGCGGCGGCCAGCTCGGCCGCATGTTTGCGCTTGAGGCACGCCGCGCGGGCTATCGCGTGGTCATTTTTACGGATGAACCCAAAGGCTGCCCGGCCGGCCAGTATGCCGACGACGAGATCAATGCCCCTTACGACGACGCGGAGGCCTTGAAGCGCTTTTTGAGCCAGGTGGATGTGGTGACGGCCGAGTTTGAAAACCTGCCCGGCAGCCTGCTGGAGGCCGTCGAGGCCGTGAAGCCGCTGCGACCTTCCTCGAAGGCCATCGTGACCACGCAGCATCGCGAGAGAGAAAAACTCTTCCTGCGGGAGAAGGGCATCGCCTGCGCTGAATTCCGCGTGGTGGATGATTTGAAGAGCCTCGAAGCCGCCGTGAGCGAGCTGGGACGGCCTTGTGTGATCAAAACGGCCGCTTTTGGCTACGACGGCAAAGGCCAGTGCAAGGTGAACGCGGACACGGACCTCGCCGAAGCCTGGACAGCCTTCGAAGGCCACCGCGCCGTCGTCGAGCAATGGGTGCCCTTCGTGTGCGAAGTCAGCGTCGTGGGTGCCCGCGGCGTCGATGGAAAGATGGCGGTGCATGGCTGCGTGGAAAACCAGCACACGCATCACATCCTCGAGGTCACGCTTTCTCCCGCTCGTGTGGAGCCAGCCATCACGGAGCAGGCCATCGAACTCTGGGAAGCGGTGGCGGAAGGCCTGAACTACATCGGCACGATGGCAGTGGAGATGTTTGTCACCGCTGAAGGTCGCGTGCTCGTCAATGAGATCGCCCCGCGTCCGCACAACAGCGGCCATTACACCATCGACGCCTGCGTCACGAACCAGTTCCAGCAGCAGCAGCGTGTCATCTGCGGTCTGCCGCCCGGTGATCCCTCGCAGCACACACCCGCCGTCATGGTGAATCTTTTGGGCGACATCTGGCCCGCACCCACCACGCATCCGGACTGGAGCCCGGTGCTGAATCATCCGCGTGCCAAGCTGCATCTCTACGGCAAGAAGGAAGCCCGTGCCCGTCGCAAAATGGGCCACTTCACCGTCCTCGGCGATACCGTGGAGGAGGCGCTGGAGCACGCCCTGCAGATCCGCAAAGCCCTCGGCATCGGATGAATTGGACCCTCGTCAGAACCGTGGGCCTCTTGGTGGCCTCGAATGTCTTCATGACCTTCGCCTGGTATGCGCACCTCCGGGACATGAAGGCCAAGCCGTGGTTCATCGCCGCGCTCTTGAGCTGGGGCATTGCCTTCTTCGAATACCTCCTCCAGGTGCCCGCCAACCGCATCGGCAGCACCACGCTGTCCCTGCCGCAGCTCAAGATCCTCCAGGAGGTCATCACCCTGACCGTCTTCGTGCCCTTCGTGCTCTTTTACATGAAGCAGCCCCTCAAATGGGACTACCTCTGGGCCGCCCTCTGCCTTTGTGGGGCGGTATATTTTGTGTTTCGCAAATAGCTCCGCGGTGAAAACCCTTCCGTAGGGCAGATTTGGGGGTTTTTCCGCTTGCCGGATTATGGCAAGCCTCTATGATCGCGCCTTCATGGCCGGGATACGAATCTGTGTTTGGTGAGAGTGGGGCCTGCCCCGCTCTCTTTTTGTCTCGGGATGTGAGATTTTTTTATGATTAGCGAACTCAAGACCCTGTTTGATTACTACGAGAAAGAGAAAGGCATCGACCGTGACAAGATGGTCGAGGCTCTCTCCCAGGCCTTGCTGGCCGCCTCGAAGAAGAGCATCGGCCCGGCCCGTGAGCTCCGCATCGACATCGATCCAGACAAAGGCACCATCAAGGCCTTTGCCAAGTTGCTCGCCGTCGAGACCGTGTCGAATCCGTGGGAGGAACTCCCCCTCGCCAAGGCCCGCAAGATCAAGAAGGATGCTGAGCTCGGCGATGAGATCGAGCTCGAGGTCACGCCGAACAACATGGGCCGTATCGCCGCCCAGACCGCGAAGCAGACCATGCTCCAGCGCCTCCGCATGGCGGAGAAGGAAAATCTCTATGAGGAGTTCAAAGACCGCACCGGTGACGTCGTCAGCGGCGTGGTGCGTCGATTTGAAAAATCCGATGTGGTGATCGACCTCGGCAAATTCGAGGGCATGATGACCGGCAAGGAACGTGTGGCCACAGAGGACTACAATGTGGGCGACCGCATGCGCTTCTATGTGAAGGCCGTGGAAAAGGATACTGGCCGCGGCCCGGAGATCATCCTCTCCCGTGCGCATCCGAATTTCGTGCGCCGCCTGTTTGAATTCGAAGTCAGCGAGATCGGTGACCGCACCGTCGAGATCGCCAGCATCTCCCGCGAGGCCGGTTACCGCACGAAGGTGGCCGTGCACAGCGCCGATGAAAAAGTGGACCCCGTGGGTGCCTGCGTGGGCCTGCGTGGTGCCCGCGTGAAGAACATCGTCCGCGAGCTGAACAACGAGAAAGTGGACATCATCCGCTGGAAGAGCGATCCCGCCGAGTTCGTGCGCGAAGCTCTGAAGCCCATCAAGGTCATCACCATCTCCGTGGACAAGGAGAAGAAGCAGGCCCACCTCACCGTGAGCGAGGAAGACCTCAGCAAGGCCATCGGCCGTCGCGGCCAGAACGCCCGCCTGACCTCCCGCCTCGTGGGCATGGACCTCATCATCGAGAAGGACGAGCACGCCGAGCAGGTCTTCGAAGGCCAGATGGGCAGTGCCGTCAAGCACCTCGTGGATGCCCTCGGCGTCTCCGCCGACACCGCCCGCCTTCTTGCGCAAAACGGCATGGCCGACCTCGCCATGTTCGCCTACGCCGATGTCGAGGACGTCGCCGAGATGCTCGGTGGCGACCGCGCCCTCGCCGAGCAGATCCTTGCCAAGGCACAAACGAATGCTCCCGCCCCTTCCGGGGAGTAAACCCGTTTGCTGCCATGAGCGCCTCCTTCACCAGTTTTCTTCAACACCCGCAGCCAGTTTCCGAACTCGCCCCCCCTTCGTTTCCACCTCATCCCTCGCATGCCCGGCAAATCCCCCTCCTCGAAACCCGCCAAGCCCGCCACCGACGAACCCGGTGACGTGACGTTGGAGGCCGAAAGCGCCAAGCCGAAGAAATCTGCCGGCAAAAAGGTGCTTTCGCTCATCGAGGAAGGAGAAGAGGCTAAGACCAAGGCACCGCGCAAGGAAGCGGCCAGCATGCTCCCCCGCATCGGGGCAAAGCCCGCTAAGAAAGAGAAGCCCCCCGAGCCCGAACCGGCTCCCGCCGAGCCCGCCAAACCCACGCTCGATGATCAGAAAAAGGCCGCGCTGAGCCTTTTCGACGAGAAACCGAAGAAACGTGAGCGCCCCGCCGCCACTGCCGCGCCCGTTTCAGCACTTCCACCCCTTTCATTGCTGCTCGACGAACCGGCGAAGCCGAAGCCCGTCGTCGCCGCAGCTCCTCCACCGCCCGCTGCCGAAGCGCCGCAGCCTGAATTTGAGATCGGAGAGAACGGCGAGAAGATCATCCAGCTCAAGCCGCCGATCATCGTGAAGGACCTGGCGGAGAAAATGGGCCTTAAGCCCTTCAAGAT
>JBKCXA010000518.1:0-4019 GCA_046316935.1 Prosthecobacter sp. | reverse complement strand
CTGCCCATAGTATCGAAGTTGTTCGCGCTGGTGTCGGGGGGCAGCTCGTGAACATCCATCGTCATGCCGAGCAATGCTTCGATGGTGTTTCCATACTCGCGTTGATTCAGCCGACGCATCGTCACCACACCGCGCGTGTCGCTGAGATTCCGCCTCGCGACGACGATGGTCTTCGCGAGGTCATCGAGCAGGTCCGCCTTTGCCGCGACAGGCAGCGGCTTTTCATCCTCCGGCGGCATCTCCCCGGAGTTCACCGCGTTCAGCACCTTCTGCCAACGTTCCGCGCTCCGATTGTCGGCGATGGAAAAAGGAAGATCGTCGAGCCGAAACTTGCCTTTCTGCTTCTCCTCATTGTGGCAGGAGAAACAGTGTTCCTTCAGCACGGCGCGATGTTTCTCCGCAAAGACGGCCTGTGGGGCTTCGGCGGCGAACAGCGAGATCGTGCCGAGAGAGAACACGATGGCGGCACCCATGTGTGAACGAATGATGGTAGCGGTCATGAACGACGAGGGCGGAAGGTGTTAAGGGCGCGTCTGCTCGTAGATGGCGAGCAGTTCGGACTCGTTGAGCGCGACCTTCCAGAGCGTCATCTCGTCGATGCGCCCGACGAAGTTGCGCACGGGCGACCAGTCCTTGTCGAGAGGAAGCCCCCAGTTGCCGATGTCAGCCTTGCCGATTTGCAGGGTCTCCTTGCTGACCAACGATTCGGCGGAGACTTCTTTGCCGTTCAAGAAGTGGCGCACTGTGCCACTGTGGTTGTCATAGGTCGTGGCGATGAACGTCCAAACGCCGACTCGGCGCGGCTGAAACAACTCCGGTGAGCCATACCCCGTCGGTCGCAAGGCCCCGCTCGGCGCGGTCGCGAGCAATCCCAATCGCAACTGCCCTGACTCCGCGATCTGCCAATGTGGAAAGCCGCGTTCATAGCCATCCGTGAGTAGCAGGCCCTGCATCCGCCCTGTTATCCCATCCAACCGAATCCAGGCACTCAGCGTGAGGGTGTCATAGCTGCCGGGAATGTTCACGCGCACGCGGTCGCTCGGCCTCTTGAACTCCAAAGCACCTTTTTCAGCCCAGCGGCCGTTGCTCACCTCGCAGCCAATGATGGAGCCGTCCACGTGTTGAGGACCTGAATCAATCAGGCGCCCATCCAACTTTTCAAAGTCATAGCGCACGGCGATACGCGAATCATCAGAGACCTCACGGTTCCACTGCTGCCACGCCGCATAGCGCTCCTTCGCCCGCAGGTCAGCGCGGCTGCGCACATCATCGAAGGAAGGGAAACCGCTCGCATTCGCGCGAATATCCGTGCGTTGCCCCGTGCTCGCCCACGCAATCCCCGCGCCTCCCAACAAGCGCAGCGGAGTCGATGACGGCGCACCCGCATCAGCCGGATGCAGCTCCACTTCACCATCGAAGACCTCCACCTTCGACCCCGTAGTCCCACCCACCTCCATCCCGAACTCCGTGCCGAGATCAATCAGTTCAAACTCCGGCGAAACGACCTGAAAACCCCGCGCCTGCGGCGGCACCCACGCACGGATGCGCCCCGAGTGACACACTGCGCGGTTTGCCGATACCAGTTCCAAATCCGCAGGTCCCTCCAGAATCACCCGGGCACCGCTGTAGAACTCCAGTTGCGCCAGACCACTCGTGAGTTGCAGCCGCCCAGCGGAGAGAATGCTTCCCGCACGCGGCTGATGGGTCCCCTTCCAATTCGCATCCACCACTTGCGTCAGCAACGCCACGCCATCGTCCACCGCTTCCGGTTTCTCAGCCAACGTCGCTGCCCTTTTCGTGCTCGAACCAATCACCCAGCCACCGACGAACAGGACTAGCGCCGCCGCAGCTGCGAGCGGACGCCAGGAGAGCCAGACGGAGCGACGTGGAGCCACCACCAACGGCTGCGATCTGCGAACTCCTGCAAGCGCGGAATCAAGATGCGTATAACGCAGAAAGTCCTGACGCACGCTCGCATCCTTCACGATGAGTGATTCCAGTTCCTGCATTTCTGCCAGCGAAGCCACGCCTTCCAAGTAGCGGCGCATCAGTTCAAACTCATGTTCCGTTCGATTCATGTCCGTTCCTCCTGTGCGAGCACCTGCTGAGTGCAGTTCATCAATGCGATGCGAATGCGGTGCAGCGATTTGTAGAGAGCCATCGCACTGCGGCCTGCCCGCGCTGCCAGTTCATCGATGCGCACCCCTGGCGCATAGGCCTCTTCCACCAACGTGCGTTGATCTTCCGGCAATTTGCGAAGGCAATCATTCAAAGCCCGCCGCTCCGCCTCAAATGCATCCTCCGATGCCTCGGAAGCCACTGCCAGCATGCGCAGCGCCTCATCACCAAACACATGCCGATCCCGCCTACGAGTCCGCAGAAATTCCATCGACACAAACCGCGCCACTCCAAACGCCCAACGGCGAAAGTCATCCATGCTGGTGATGTCCTCAAACTTCCGCCACAGCACCGCCGCCACATCCTGCATCACCTCGCGCGAATCCTCCAGCGTGGGCACCAACGACCGCACAAAGCCACGCAACGATTCCTCATGCTCCACATAGAGCCGGAGGAAGAGGTCATGGCGTTGCTGTTCGGAGTCGGTCACTCAACCAACATGACCCGTGCCCGCTTCATTTGCCGAAAATAGTTTTCGAAGGGCGAAAATGCCCGGCTTATGCCAGGCTCACGAGCCTGGCGGCTGTAAGAATCACTTCCCACCCACCTTCGCCTTCAGCCGCTCCTGCCAGTCCTTGTGCTTCTGTTTGAAGGCCTGGAACTCGCGATACTCGTCGGGGGAGATGCGGCCGTCTTTGTCTTCGTCGATGGCGTCGAAGACCCATTCGTAGCCGGGCTTGGATTGGTTCCATTCGTCGCGGGAGTTCCAGCCGGTGGCGCTGGTTTCGTTGAGCTCGAGGATCTGGCCAGCATCGAGCAAGGCGCGGCGATAGCGCGGGAAGTCGATGGTTTGCACGGCGGTGTTTTGCTGGATCGCATGCGCGGCGGCGATGCCGGCGGAGAGGCCGAGCGTGATCCACACGGGCTCCATGCGGATGCAGGTCATCGCGATGTGGCTGGCGGAGCAGCACACGGGCACGAGCAGGTTCTCGCACTCGTTCTGCTTTGGCCGGATGGCGCGATACGGCAGGCGATGGATGCCGCTGTGCGCCGGGTTCGCCTTCATGATGCTGAACTCGCCGCCGCTGAGCGCGATGCCGCCCTCGTGCGCGATGGTGGCGTAGGGCCAGTCATCCACGCCGTAGCTGCCGAGACCGACGGAGTCCTCGGGGCTCGCCGCGCCTTCGAGATCCTTTTGCGTGACGACGTAGTCCGACTTCATGCGCCGCGCCTCGCGCACATAAAGCTGATGCGGCCAGCCATTGGTCTCATCAAAGATGCCGCGCTGAAAGCCGATGGCCTCCGCCCTTTCGCGCAGGTCGGGTGGCGCGGAGGGATCGGTGCGCAGGAAGTGATACATGCCGCGCACGAAATTCATCTGATCGCGCCAGATGCGCGATCGCGTGGCCCAGTCGCCATCGGGATAGGCCGCGTTCTCGCCGGCCATCGACTGCGCCCAGAGTGCGCGGCTGGAATTGCCGCTGAAGCTGCCCCAGCCGTTGTTTTCCGAGTATTCGCCGAGCACGTGCATCTTCCGCCCCGCTCGCATGTCCACGCCCTTTTGAAAACCGCGGCGGAAGATCTCATAGCGACGCGGATCGTAGTCGTCGGGCTTCTCGATGCGGATGGGGTCCTTGCGGGTGAGCACCCAGCGGAAGGCATACATCATCGTGAGCTTGTCCGCGCTGCCGGGCGGGCCGATTTGAATGTCCTGCAGCAGGGGCAGCAGGCCGCTCTTCGGATCGCCGGGCTTCACATACGGGTCGATGTCGTAACGCATCAAGATGGGCCGCACGCCGCCGAGCGACTCGCCAGACTCCTCGCGCGATTCGCGGCCCCAGGTGTAGCTCACGCCGGACTTCGCCATCAGATCGCCCTCATACGAGCAATCGATGAACATC
>JBKCXA010000517.1:0-2917 GCA_046316935.1 Prosthecobacter sp. | reverse complement strand
CAAGCCGCCGGTGATGCTGTGGTTCAATTCGGACTGGGTGTTCTGGTCGCTCGCGGCCTCGATGCTCGGCATGGGGCTCACGTTGAGCCTCGCGGACTTCAAAGAGATCGGCCGCATGCCTGGAAGCGTCGCGCTGGGCTTCATCGCGCAATACACGATCATGCCGCTCGCCGGCTGGGCCACGGCGAAGATGCTTGGTTTGGAGCCAGGGCTCGCGGTGGGCATCATCTTGGTCGCAAGCTGCCCCGGCGGCATGGCGTCGAACATGATCAGCTACCTCGCGAGGGCGAACGTGGCGCTGTCGGTGGTGCTGACACTGTTCTCGACCATCCTTGCGTTCTTTTTCACGCCGATGTGGACCAGCACGCTGGCGGGGCAGTATGTGCCGGTGGATGCGTGGGGCCTGTGCAAATCGGCGCTGCAACTCACCGTCGCACCGGTGGTGCTCGGCGTGCTGATTCGATGGAAGCTGCCACGCACGGCAGATCGCATCGGTGCCGCGGGACCGACCATCGCGGTGATCGCGTTTGTGTGCGTCACCGGTGGCATCGTCGCGGCGAGCGCGGAGGCGATTGCGAAGCATTTTGGCGTCCTGGCACTCGCGGCGTTCGTGCTGCATGTGCTGGGCTTTGGCGTCGGTTACATCGTTCCGAAGGTGCTGCGCTATCCGGAGTCCATCGCCCGCACGGTCAGCATTGAGGTGGGCATGCAGAATGGCGGCATGGCCGCCTCCCTGGCGCGCATTCATTTTGCCAGCATGCCGCTCGCCGCTGCAGCGGGTGTTTTTAGCGGTGTGATGCAAAACATCATCGGAGGCATTGCCGCGGCCATCTGGAAGCGCCGCCCACCGTCCGCATGAGCCGCAAAGACATCTACTATTGGAAATGCGATCGCCCGGCGGCCTTTCATGGCACGCAGGTTCGCGGCGATACGGATTCAAATTTGGCGGCACAGGTCGAAAAGGAGCTTTGCAGGCACTTCGACACAAAAAACGTCGTTTTGAGCCCCGGAGCCGGTCAGGGCAATCATCTCACCTGGAATGCCGATGTGGATGCAAAGTCGATGTTTGTCCGCGTGGAGAATGGGCCGGAAAAAGACGCTCATCTGGCGGTGGAATCCGCCTTGCTCGATCGTGTGCGTCAGGTGGGTGTGGCCACGCCGCGTGTGTTTGGGTGCGATGCCTCGCGGAGCCGCGTTTCGTTCGCGTGGCAGGCTTTGGAACGGGTTTCCGCGCCGGATTTGAATCACTGGTTCAAGCAAGGGACGCTGGAGGTGCCGAAAATCGCGTTCGACATCGGCGCGGCGGTGGCGAAGTGGCAGGCGATCACGTTCGAGGGCTTTGGGGTGCTGGATGAAAACCTTCGCGGCTATCGAACGAGTTACGCCGACTACTTTCATCTGCGTCTCGATGAGCATCTGCGCTTTTTGACGGAGCGTGGCTTTTTGGCGAATGCGCATGAGATTCAGGCGGAAATCGAAAACCACCGCGCGCTGCTCGAACTCGCTCCCGGCTGCCTCGTGCACAAGGATCTCGCGCTTTGGAACATCCTCGGCACCGAACGGGAAATCTATGACTTCATTGACTTCGATGACAGCATTGCAGGCGATCCGATGGATGACCTTTCGTTGCTGGCGTGCTTTCATGATGCGGCGTTTCTGCGAAGAGCCTTCGAGGGTTACGAAAGTGTTCGCGCTTTGCCTGAGGAGCATGTGCGGCGCTTCTGGCTGCACCTGCTGCGGAATATGATCGTGAAGGCGGTGATCCGTATCGGAGCGGGCTACTTTGAGCGTGATGGTGGTTTCTTTTTGAATTCGCCGGGCACAAATCTCCGCCAGATCACGCTAGCGAAGCTCGCCACGGCCTTGCGAGGGTTGCGGAAAGGCAGCGGCCTCGACATTCTCTCAGCATGAAAACACACATCGGCACCTTTCTCTCCATCGGATCACCCGCAGTCACGGAACTCGCGGCGGAATGCGGCTATGACTGGGTGCTGATTGATCTCGAGCACGGCTGTGAGTCCGAGGCAGCGCTTCCCAACCAACTGCGAGCCCTGCGCGGAAGCCAAACGCTCGGCATCGTCCGCGTAAGTGCTCCGCATGCCGATTTGATCGGCCGCGTGCTCGATTGGGGCGCGGATGGCATCATGGTGCCGCATGTCGATACCGTGGCGCAGGCGGAGCACTGCGTGAAGGCAGCCACCTATCCGCCGAAGGGGCATCGCGGTGTGTCGCGGACTGTTCGGGCTTATGGATACGGCATGAGGCTTCCGGGTGATGAAATGCCGAAACCGATCATCCTCGCGCAAATCGAGACGGCGGAAGGTGTCGCCAATGCGGATCAAATCGCCGCCGTGGAAGGCATTGATGCTCTTTTCATCGGCCCGGCCGATTTGAGCTACGATTTGAAGGCGCGGAACTCACCGCGCAGCTACGACAAGTGCCTGGAAGCCGTCGTGAAGGCCGCCAAGGATCACGGTAAAGGCTGCGGCATCCTCGTCCGCCATGCGGATGATAAGCAGAAGCTCAAGGCGCTTGGCCTCACATGGATCGCGATGGATTCCGACCTCTCGCTGGTGCGCGAGGGCTTCAAGCGGAACCACGAGATGGCGCGGAGTTGGTGAAATTGTCTGACTTTTCCCTTTGAATCGGCTTTTCCGGCCTACTCTCGCGGCCCCATGACCGCCTCCCCCGCCCTCCAATCCAAGATCATCGAGCTTTGCGAAGCCCTTGTGGCCGATGCTGACGTGAAAAACGCCCGCCTTCAGGCGGAGACCTTCCTCGCGGATGACTCCGCCATGTCGCTTTATCGCGAGCTGGCCACGCTCGGACGTGCTTTGCATCAAAAACAGCATCACGGCGAAGAACCGACAGGCGAGGAGATCACCCGCTTCAATGGTTTGCAGGATCGCTGCGAGGG
>JBKCXA010000516.1:0-3087 GCA_046316935.1 Prosthecobacter sp. | reverse complement strand
ACTCCGAATGGTGCCCGCCGTGCCGATGATGCCCACACGTTCGCAGGACGGCTCCGAAAGCGTCGCCTCCACGCCAGGCCCAAGCACGCCGATCACCGGCACGCGAAACGTGGCCTGCAAAACCGGCAGCGCATGCGCCGTGGCCGTGTTGCACGCCACCACCACCGCCTTCACCCCCTGCGCAAGCAACCAGCGGCAGATCTCGTCGGCGTAGCGCCGCACCGTGTCCGGGCTCTTCGGCCCGTAGGGCACGCGGGCGGTGTCGCCGAGATACACGATGGATTCATTCGGCAGCAGGTCCCGAAGCGCCCGCACAACCGTCAATCCGCCCACGCCGGAATCAAAGACGCCGAGGGGACTGTTTGCGGTGACGGGGGGGCTCATGTGGCAAGACGAATGACGAGTGATGAATGCGGAATCAATGACGAAATAGGCGTCAGGCCGTCTTCGTGGCCTCATGGCGGGCGAGGGCCTGATACAGGCAGAAAAGGCACGCCGTCCCGTAACCGCAGGCCACGTCCACGATCACGCTGGTGGCGGCATCGAACTGCCAGTGATCAGGCAGCATCTCATAGATCGAAAGCACGATGACCAACGTCACAGGAACGACGAGGAAAAGCAGGAGGAGCAGGCCCAGCCTCACCACCTGCCAGTAATGGCCGCGCACCAGTTGCTGGCTGCGTTTGATGGCCTGCATGCCGGTGAGGCCTTCGCTCACCAGGGCGCTCTCGATGAGCAAGAGACGCGGATAGAGATAAAAGAATGGCACCACCAGCAGCAGGAAGGAGAGCACGCACATCAGCGTGGAGACGAAGCGTGCCCACCACATGGAGGGCCAGCATTTCAAGCCGCAGGCTATGGCAGCTGGCACGCCTCCGGCTCCATCATGGAGCACCACATGCACGACGCCCGCGGTGGCGATGATGCCGAAGAAATTCTCCAGAGACTGGACGAGCTTGAACGACTTGCTGAAATCGTCCTCGCCGAACACAAAGGCATCCATGTAGCTGCTGAACACCTCGCAGGGGCCCCAGATCAGGCCGATGGTGATGGCGATGACGCCAAAATGCCTCCGATAGAGCTGCCAGGCCCGGCTCATGATCTCGCCATTGCCCGGAAGACTGGCTTCAGCGCTCAAGTTCTCGGACAAGGGGGGCGCATAGGGATTGATGGAATCGTTCATTGTGAGGACGGGGCTCTGAGCATGCCCCATGAAGGCCTGCGGGCACGGAAAAAAACCATCGCCAGCGGACCGGGACTTGCGCTAGGCTGATTCCCGACGCGTCATGAGCACCTCCTCCCAAGGTTCCAAACCGTCCTCCGGCTGACAGCCGCCTTCGCTGGAGGAAATGCAGGCCATGCTGCCGCAGTATCACTTTGAGAAATTGCTCGGTCGTGGCGCATGGGTGCCGTTTACAAGGCCGTGCAGGCCTCGCTCGACCGTGCGGTGGCCATCAAGGTGCTTCGTGGTGACCTCGTCGGCGATGACGATGCCCAGTTTGCCGAGCGCTTCAAGAATGAGGCCCGCACGATGGCGAAGATGAGCCATCCGAACATCGTGAACGTTTTCGAATTCGGCGAGAAGCAAACGGGGCTGCTCTATTTTGTGATGGAATTCATCGATGGCACGGATGTGGCGCAGATGATCCTCAGCCAGGCCGGCTGCCGGAGAACTATGCTTTGAGCATCACCGCGCATGTGTGTGACGCATTAGGTCGTGTTTGAAAACCTGCCAATGGGCAAAACGGCGGTGATGTAGTAGGGAGTGGAGTCGATGGAAACACAACGCTTTGCATGGTGGGGACCGCTCAAAGCGCGGCTCAAAAAATGGTGCCCTAAAGCTGTGGCCCCTTGTTCCGGGGAGATTGGCCAACTCGGTGCCCCGCATGACTATTCTCCGCTTCAGACCCTTCAAAAATCAGAAAATCGGCAATCAGCAATCGTCATTCCGGCTCCGTCTGCCGCTCAACGCCTCCCACCTTACTTCGCCGCCCCTTTGAGCAGGCTCTTCGCATGCTCCCGGGCACTCGCCGCGCTGCCGCCGAGCATTCTCGCCAGCTCCTCCACTCGCTCATCACCCGCCACCTCGGCGATTTGGGACTTCGTGTGGCCGCCTTTGATCTCCTTCGTCACCACAAAGTGACTCTTTGCCAGCGACGCAACCTGCGGGAAGTGCGTGATGGCGATCACCTGATGCGTGGTGCCCAGCGCCGCCATCTTGCGGCCCACCGCCTCGGCGATGTTGCCGCCGACGTTCGCATCAATCTCATCAAACACGAGTAGCGGCACCGCATCCTGCTTCGCCAGGGCGCTTTTCACCGCCAGCAGCACGCGGGACATTTCCCCGCTGCTCGCCGTCATGCGCAGCGGCTTCGAGGGCTCGCCCGGATTCGGCGCAAAATGGAAATCGACCTCCTCCAGGCCGCTTTTGGAAGGTTCGGAAAGGTTCGTGAGTTGCGCGGCAAAAACGCTCTGTTTGAAGCCGAGATCGGCGAGATGGCTGGCGACCTCTTTGGCGAGCTTCGGTGCCGCATCGGCCCGTTTCTTCGAGATTTGCTTCCCGAGCTTCAAAACGTCCGCCTCGCGTTCCTGGACGAGTTTTTGCAGCTTTGCGATCTCCTCGCCGCGATTTTCGATGCGGCTCAGTTTGCGCTCCGTCTCGGCCAGGAACTCCAATATCTCGCCAATCGTGCGGCCATACTTCCGCTTCAGTTTTTGAATCGTGTCGATGCGGCTTTCGAGCCTCACCAGCTCCGCCGGATCAATCTCCAGCTCCTCCGCATAGTCCGCCACGCTGCTCTCCAGCTCCGTCAGCTCGATCTGCGCCGATTTGAAGCCCTCGAACATCTTCGCTGTGCCCGGATCGATCTTCTCCAGCTCGTGGATGCTGCGGCTGATTTCGCGCAAACCATCCACCACACTGCCCTCGCCCTCGCTGAGGCGGCTCGTGATCGCTCCGCACAACTCCGCCAGGCGTGCGCCATTCGCGGCGATGCGATGCTTGGACTCGATCTCCTCTCCCTCGCCCTCCTTGAGGTTCGCGGAGGCGATTTCATTCGCCTGAAACTTCAGCATGTCGATCTGCTG
>JBKCXA010000515.1:0-8753 GCA_046316935.1 Prosthecobacter sp. | reverse complement strand
GAAGCAAGGCACGTCAGACCCGATCTGGGCGGCGATTTCGAGGAGTTGCGGGAGGCTGAGCGGGCTGCCGGTGAGGTCGTTCGCGGCGCGGAGGATGGTGGCGGCATTGCTGCTGCCTCCGCCGAGGCCGGCGCCATGCGGGATGCGTTTTTCCAAGTGAATGCGCCAGGACGATGGCTGGCCAGTGCGGATCTCGAAGGCGCGGAGGGCCTTCAAAGCGAGATTGGACTCATCGGAGGGGACGGTGGGATCGGAGCAGGTGAAGGTTACATTTGAGCCTGCGCCGAGGTTTTCGATCTCCACGGTATCGCCAAAGGCAAGGCGGACGAGCCGGGTCTCGATCTCGTGAAAGCCATCCGGGCGCTTGCCGAGGATGCGGAGGCTGAGGTTGATCTTGGCGGGGGAAAGGAGCGTCATAGAGAGAGTCAGGCTTTGCGGCCCAAAAGAGCCAGCATGCGGCCGGTGCGGCCTTTTTCGAGGCGGTAGGAGTAGTAGCGGGAGGCGTCTGAGGAGGTGCAGATGCCGCAATCATGCACCTGAGCGGCTGGGATGCCGAAATCGAGGGCGTTTTGGCGGATCTGTGCGGCGAAGTCGATCTCGTAGGCGGGTGGGCGGATGCAGGGTGCGAGCTGGACGTGCAGGTCCTCCGGCCTGGAGCCGAATCGCTCGGCCATGAGGTTCAAGGCACGGCGGGTGATGCCGAGTTCGCTGCCTTTTTTGCCCGAGTGGAGCAGGCCGCAGGCTCCGGTGCGGTGGTCGATGATGAAAACGGCTCCACAATCGGCCACATAGATCCCGAGCACGAGGCCGGGGACGCAGGTGATGAGGCCATCGGTGCCGGGGACGGGCTTTTCGGGAACGGTTTCGATCACCGCGACCTCGCTGCCGTGCACCTGCTCGGCGATGCAGAGGTTCTTGGGGTCAAAACCCATCTCCGCAGCCTGCTGGCGATGCCAGTCCCAGAGTCGCTCGACGACGACGGCGCGTTCCGCGTTCACATCGATCTCCGGGTGGCGAAGGGTGAAACGGTGCGCAAAGCCACCACTGGCGAGGGCGTCGAGCGCGGGAAAGGTCATCCAAGGCATGGCGGCTCTTATCCTGAAAAAACACCAAGGGCGCAACGGAGAATCCGCAGCGCCCTCGATGGTTTCTGGCTGTGTGTTGAGGGAATGGGGGCCTCAGCGTGCCGTCGCGGTATCGAGCGAACGGTAGGAGGAGATGAAATGGGCGGCGTCCATGGAGGCGGTCTCGCTCATGGCAGAGGCGACCTGGTTTTGCAGTTCGTCACGCAGGCGGGACACGAGCTGGAGGCCCTGGGAAGTGATGCGGACGAGGACCTTGCGGCGGTCATCAATGGCGTGGGTGCGCTCCATGTAGCCGAGCTTTTCGAGGCGATCGACGAGGCCGGTGGCGGCTGCGGTGGAGTGTCCCATCTTGCGGGCGATGTCCGTCATGGTGAGCTCCGGGGAGGTGGAGAGATAGCTCAGCAGGAAGAACTGGGCGAAAGAGATATTGTCCCGGTTCAGCTCGCGGGAAAGGTTCAGCAAGAACTCACGCTGACTGAACAGAATGAAATCTGCCAGTTGGGCATGGTCTTTGGCTGGAGTCTTGATGCCGTTGGTCATGGTGTAGGTTCCTTAGAGCTATGGGTTTTAAAATGATCTCGGATTCCGGTATTATAGGCAATCAAAAAGATGGAGGCAACATTAAATCCATATATTTCATAACTTTTTAGCCCCAAAGGCTAAAAAACTTTCATATATGAGAAGTTAATTTGATCAAATTATTACATGCTGCGTGCCCTTTGGCAAGTTTCTCCTTCAATCTGTCTCCAGAAGAGAGGTTCGCCGCCTTGTGGAGACCATTTCACCTTAAGCTGGCGGGCTTGAATGCATCGGCCAGCACCTCCTCGAAGGGGCGTGGCCGCATGAGAGCATTCAGGAAGGCCTCGCAGCGAGCGGCTCCAGCCGGGTCACCACTGCGCTTGGCGACGAGTTCCTTGATGGCGGGCTCCAATTTCTGGCGAAGCATGGCGGTGTCCTGCTGCCGCCGCGTCGCGAGCTGGGCGAGTTGCTGGCGATAGATGCCGCGCAGGCGCTGGTGATCCCCGGTGGTGGCCGCATCCGTGGAGGCGGGCGGGACCGGGGCGCGGCGGGCGATGGCATCCGCCTCCCTGTTCATGGCGGCTTGGGCGAGGGAGGGGCTGGCGGCGGCCCGTTTCAAGGCCAGGCCAAACTGGGTGGTCAGGTTGAGTATGGCACCGGTGAGGCGATCCTCGTTGACCAGCGCTCCTTGGGCGGAAACGACGGCCTCGTTGTAGATCTTGGTCAGTTCGGGATCGACGCGCAGGATGTCCGCCAAGGTGCTGAGCACCGCGGTGGGCGGCTGGCCGCGAGGCACACTGGAGACATCCGGCAGACGCAGCAACAGCAGATCATGCGCCCCTTCACCCGAAGATCCGGAGGTGATGGCCCAGGTTTGATCTTTGGAAATGCTGATGCAGGTGACTTGCATGCCTGACTCGACCGCCGTGACCTCGGTGTCCGACCACGCATCGCAAAGTCGCACCTTGCCATCGGCATGGCCGAGCAGGAGAAAACGGCTGTCTGGTGTCCAAGCCAGGCTGGTGAGGCCGCTGGAAGTGGTTTTGACGCTGGATGGCGTCATGGTGGCGGCATCGTAGAGGACCAACCTGCCATCCTGGATGCCAGCGAGCAGCTTGCCGTCCGGCGAGAGGGCGAGATGGTTTGCATGGGCCTGGTAGTCTGAGAGCGGGTGTTGCAGCCGGAGATTCTTCAGGGTGAATACCGCGGCTCGCGGTTCTCCGGTTAAAATGACGCCGCCTTTCGGATCGGGCTTGGCACCAGGTTTTAAGATGGCTCCTGTGACGACAAAGCGATCTCCAGGTAGAAAAGCCAGATCGTAGGCCGCCCTCGGCCACATGCCGAGCGCGGCCGGGGCGATGGGGCGTGCAGGATTCCATGCAAACACCCCGGTCTGGGCACCCTTGGCGAGCAGGTAAACCTCCGCTTCGCTGGGTGACCAGACGCTGCGGACGAGATGGTCATTCGGCAGGCGCACACGGGACTGAATCTTGCCGCTCATGAGGTCGATGATGGCGGTCTCGCCGTTTGGCAGATCATCGATCAGCGCCCGCTTTCCATCTTTGGACGGCCAGCCGTGATTCAGACCGGCGAGCGGGCTGGCATGCTTGCGGGCCTCTTTTCCGCTGGCGACGTTCCAGATTCGGATGGTCTTGTCCTCGCTGAAACTGATCACACGCCCCTGATCCGGCTGGATGTGAACGCTGTGGGTCGGCGCGGTGTGTCCCTTCAGGCGGTTCAGGATGGTGAAGGCACCCGGCTCAGGCTTGAACGCCGGTTCCGCAGGGAGCGGAGGCAGCTCTGGAGCGGCCGGAGGAGCGTTTTCGGTCTTTTGGGGGGCTTCAGGAGCTTTGGGGGCTTCGGCGAGCTTGGGCTTGGCTTTTTCGGCTTCGATCTCCGCGGCTTGTTCAGCGGCCTTGGCTTGTCGGAAGGCCTCCGCGGCGGCCATTTTCTCATTCTCACGCTGCTTTTGCATCCACCACCAACCGCCCGCCAGCACGATGAAACCCGCGGCGGCCCACAGCCAGCGCACCGCCTCGCCTCGCTTCGCCCTGTCCTCCTGCTCGTCTTGGGCGGAAACGGATGCTGGCTTTGCCACGACCGGTGGCGGGGCGAGCGGCGTCTTTTGCTGCCGCACCGCCTCTGCCGTGGCGAGGAAGCGGCGGATGTCCTCCGCGGTTTGAAAGCGCTTCGCCGGATCAGGGGCCATGCAGCGGGCGATGACCGTGGCGTAGGCATCCGGCATGTTCGTCATGGCCGAGGAGCCGGCGGCCAATGGGGTCTTCCGCGTGAACATCTCATGCATCACCACCCCGAGGGCATAAATGTCCGCCCGATGATCCACGATGGAGCCCGGCTCGAGACGCTCCGGGGCGATGTATTCCGGCGTGCCATACTCGTGATCGGTGACGATCACCGCGTGCTCGCTGGCCAGGCCGAAATCGACGATCTTTGCCTGCCAGTCTGGCGTGATCAGGATGTTCGCAGGCTTGATGTCCCGGTGGATGACGCTGTGCTCGTGGGCGTATTGCAGCGCCTCGCAGAGCTGGTTCACCAGCGAGCGGATCAGCGGCAGGGTGAGGTTTCCCTCATGAATGTGGTGGTGCAGGTCATGTCCCTCGATGAACTCCATCACGAGATACAAATGATCGGCCGGGGTGTGCCCAAACTCATAGACCGCCGCGATGTGGCTGTGGTGGAGCTTGGCCATCGACGTCGCCTCGGTGATGAAGCGTTCGGATTCCTCCACGTTGTCGGAGGCCGCCCGGGGCAGCACCTTCACGGCCACCCAGCGGTTCTTTTCGGGCTGGCGTGCTAGATACACCGCCCCCATGCCGCCGATGCCGATGAGCCGCTCGAATTCCAGATGTGGCAGCAGCTCCGCCAGCTCTTCGAGCGTGGGAAAGCTGTTGTCCGGATTCGGGGCCGGTGCCTGGGGAGAAGTGGCGTCGCTCATCGCGTGGGAATTTCGGGAGAAAAATTCATGCCGAGACTACCTCAAAGCCTCGCCGCACCTCAAGCCGCAATTCCGACGAGTTTGGATGATCAACGCGACGCCGTCTTCGCTCCACGTTTGCCCAGGCAGATGAGCGACTTGTCACCGCGGATGAACATCTGACCCTCGCTGAGTGCCGGTGAAGCGAAGACTTTCTCCTTCAACTCGCTCTCCGCCACGAGCTCGTAGGCCTTGCCCGGCTTCACGCTGCGCAGGATGCCAAAGTCATTGATGAAAAACACGCGGCCCTCGGCGCTCACGAGGCTGGCGTGATGCTCGCGGAGGCGTTCCTCCCAAAGAATGTCGCCTGATTTCGCATCAAAACAGTGCGCCACGCCGGAGTCGGACACGATGAGGAAGTGACCACCCTCGACGATCGGCGAGGGCACATAAGCCACGCCCTTGTTCGTGCGCCAGACGATGTGTGTGTCCGTCACATTGCCGCTGCCGTCCGGCTTGATGGCGAGGAGGTGATGCTCAGGAAAGCCACCCGTCATATAAAAAAGGCCTGTCTGCTCGCTAAACACCAGCGAGGCCACGAACTGCTCGGTGGGCCCGTCGATGATCCAGAGCAGGTTTCCGGTGCGCGGGTCATAGCTCGCCACGCACATCGTGCCGCTGAGCACCATCTGCGTGCGGCCGCCGATCTCGCGAATGAGTGGCACGCAGTAACTGCGTGTCTTGTTCGGCCGGTCGATGCGCCAGAGTTCCTTCCCGTCCGTCTTCGAAAGCGCCACGATGTAGCCATCGCCGTCGTGATCGCAGTTCACGATGACCTTGTCCTCGAAAACAATGGGGCTGGAGCAGAAGCCGTGCTTGCTCGAAAACAGCCCCGGACGCACCTGCCACAGCTGTTTGCCGGAAAAATCATGCGCGGAGATCACCACCGTGCCTTTCGGCACCTCGCCCTTCGGGATCACGCGACCTTCGTTGGCCTTGCGGGTGGTCTCGGTGGGTGTGTTGTCGAGGAAGGCCGTGAAAACATGCGTGCCATCTGTCGCTGGCGTGCTGGAGGCCAGGGAGTTCAGCTTGTGAATGCCCTCCGCGGGCGCTTTCAGCACGGTGGACTGCCACACGAGCTTCCCGGAGGCCCGGTCGAGGCACAGCAGCACACGTTCCTCGGTATCTGGAAGGGCCGCCACGGTGAAAAGCCGGTCCTCCCACACGATCGGGGAGGCGTGCCCGCTGCCCGGCAGTTCCACCTGCCAGGTCACGTTGCCCTCGGCGGAGACGGGGAAGCCCGCATCTTTTGAGGTGCCATCCAACCGTGGACCGCGCCATTGCGGCCAGTTTTCAGCCAAAAGCGGCGTGGCGAGCAAACACAGGGCGGGCAGGAGTCGGCGGGAGGTGGACATCAGGGCAGGGAACGGCCTCAAATCGAGACTCGTTGCAGGCCTTTCGACTTCGTTGCTGTCCGGTCTGGAATTTCCACCCGCCGAAATTTCCGCCTTGCCAAAAAGGCCTTCAGTGCCAGACTCCGCGCCCTCTAACCCACCCAACACCACTCTTGCGGGCAAGTTGCCTGCGAATCCCCCATCAAAGACACATGAGCGAAGCCTCCACCATCGATCCCGCCTCCTTCAAGCAGCATGCCAAAGACACCGGCAGCTCTGACGTGCAGATTGCCATTCTCACGAAGCGGATCAACGAACTGACGCAGCACCTCGCCGCGCATCAGAAAGATCATTCCACCCGCCGCGGCCTCCTGCAAATGGTCGCCCGCCGCCGCAAGCTGCTCGACTACCTGAAACTCACCGCCAACGAGCGTTATCAGGCAGTCATCAAGAGCCTCGGCCTGCGTCGCTAATCTCCAAATTTACCGAAGGGTGATGCCACACGCATCGCCCTTCGTGTTTTAGAGCGTAGAGCCAAGGGCGAAGAGCATGGAGCCATTGTAAGGACGCATGATCGTCCTCGATTTTTGGCGCAGCCTGCACCCTCAGCGCACCCGCATACCGGAGCCTGTCTCTCTGTCCTGCGCCCTTGGTCCTTCGCGGCCCCCTTTTCCCCTAAACACACAAACCAAAACACACTGCCACCATGGCTATCCACACACAAAACATCCAGCTCGGTGCTGGAACCCTCCAGATCGAAACCGGCAAATTCGCCAAACTCGCCGACGGCGCCGTCACCGTGCGTCTCGGTGACACCATCGTCCTCGTCACCGCCGTCTCCGCCACGAAAGTGAAGGACGGCCAGGACTTCTTCCCGCTCTCCGTCGAGTACAAGGAGAAAGCTTCCGCCGCAGGCCGCTTCCCCGGCGGTTACTTCAAGCGTGAAGGCCGCCCCACGGAAAAGGAAATCCTCACCTGCCGCATGACGGACCGCCCCCTGCGTCCGCTCTTCCCGAAGGGCTACTACTACGACACCCAGGTCGTCGCCATCCTCCTCAGCGCCGACGGCGAGAACGACCCGGACATCTGCGCCATGAACGGTGCCTCCGCCGCTCTTTGCGTCTCCGACATTCCCTTCGCCGGCCCCGTCGGTGCCGTGCGCATCGGCCGCATCAATGGTGAGTTCATCATCAATCCCACGCAGTCCCAGCGCCTCGATAGCGACCTCGACCTCGTTTACGTCGGCAACAAGACCGACGTCATCATGATCGAAGGTGCCGCCAACGAACTGCCCGAGGCTGAGTTCGTCAAAGCCCTCCACTTCGCTCAAGCCGAAGTCACCAAGATCGTCGCCGCCCAGGAAGAGCTCACCAAGCTCGCCGGCAAGCCGAAGCGCGAAGTGCCCCTCATGCTCGTCAAAGATGAGCTCCTCGAAATCGCCTACGCCGTTGCTGGTGATCGCATCGAAGGCGCTCTCTACACGCCATCCAAAGTCGCCCGTGGCAAAGCCGTCGGCGCTTTGAAAGACGAAGTCGCCGAGGCCATCAAGGCCAAGTTCCCCGAAGCTACCGCCTTCGAGGTCAGCCAGGCCTTCGACTACCTTCAGAAGAAAGCCTTCCGTATCTCCATCCTCGACAAGCAGAGCCGCTGCGACGGCCGTGGCATCGACCAACTCCGCCCGCTCTCCGGCGAGGCCTCCGTGCTTCCCCGCACGCACGGCTCCGCCAGCTTCACCCGCGGCGAAACGATGGCCCTTTCCATCGCCACGCTCGCCCCTGCGGACGAAGCCCAGGAAATGGACACCTACGCTGGTGGCCCGGATTCGAAGCGCTTCATCCTTCACTACAACTTCCCGCCGTTCTCCGTCGGTGAAACCGGCCGCTTCGGTGGTCAGAACCGTCGTGAAATCGGTCACGGTGCCCTCGCCGAGCGCTCCATCGAGCCTGTCATCCCTGACAAGGCCACCTTCCCCTACGCCATCCGCGTGAGCAGCGAAGTCATGGAGTCCAACGGCTCCACCTCCATGGCCTCCGTTTGCTCGGGCGTCATGGCCCTCCTCGACGCCGGTGTGCCCATCAAGCGCCCCGTCGGCGGCATCAGCGTCGGCCTCGTCACCGAGTTCGATGGCGACAACATGAAGCGCTACCTCACGATGCTCGACATCATCGGCAGTGAGGACCACTTCGGCGACATGGACTTCAAACTCTGCGGCACCACCGAAGGCGTCACCGGCTACCAGCTTGACCTCAAGCTCCCCGGCATCCCGCTTAGCATCCTTGAGGAAGCCATCGTGAAGGCCAAGGCCGGCCGCACCCAGGTCCTCAGCGCCATGGCCACCGCCATCGCCGAAGTGAAGCCCCTCAGCCCCTACGCCCCGCGCATCGAGATCATCAAGATCAACCCTGACAAGATCGGTGAACTCATCGGCCCTGGCGGCAAGAACATCAAAGCCATCCAGGCCGAATCCGGCGCGGAAATCAGCATCGAGGACGACGGCACCGTCTTCATCTATGCCTCCCGCAAGGAAAGCCTCGAGCGCGCGGTCGAAATGGTCAGCGGCCAGTTCCAGGAGATCGAAGTCGGCAAGCTCTACACGGGCCGCGTTGTCAGCACGACGAACTTCGGTGCCTTCATGAACCTCGGCGGCAAGAAAGACGGCCTCATCCACATTAGCGAACTCGCTGACTTCCGCGTCAACAAGACCGAAGACGTGGTGAAGACCGGCGACATCGTCACCGCCAAGTGCATCGGCATCGACGAAAAAGGCCGCATCAAGATGAGCCGCAAGGCCGCCATGAAGGAGAAAGACGCCGCCGCCGC
>JBKCXA010000514.1:0-4887 GCA_046316935.1 Prosthecobacter sp. | reverse complement strand
GCCGTGGCCCGCGCCCTGAAAGACGGCCTCGCGTGAAGGCGGCACGCACTCACTTCTTCGGCTTGCCCTTCTTGCCTTTTCCCTTCGTTTCACCGGAACCGCTCATCATGCGGGGATCAGGCGCGGGTTTCTCACGCGAACCTGGCTCGGCGATGCCGCCACGCACAGCGAGGACGAGCAAGCGCTCGGTTTTGTCGGCGTAGGTGACGAGGCCGGTGGTGAAATCGACATACCAGGCACGCTCGGGGCGGTTGCTCTGCGTGGTGGAGGTCCAGTAGGCATCGGCTTTGGCTTGCGGGAAGAGTTTCGAGTCGAGCGCAGGCTGCGCGAGGCGGTCATCGCTCAGCGAGCGGAGTTCTTTGATGTTGGGGAGCCGCCAGCCGTTTTGACCGGCGAGCCACAGGCTGTCGCAATGCTTCAGCGCCTCCTCCCACGCCAGGCCTTCGGCGGGACCGATCTTTTGCCACGTCAAACCGGTGCGCGAGTCGGTAAGTGTGCCGTTGCCGTGATCGGTAAGACTTGGACCTGTTCCGAGATTCGACACACCGCGCACGCAACGCACATGCACGGGCCGATCTCCGCCTGCGCTGACCGTTTCAGTCTTCGCATGAGCACCGATGCCGCCGCCGGTGTTCACGAGCCAGACCTTCGAGTCATCATCCGAGCGTGGTGAATCAGTCCACCAGTAGCGGGCCTCCGTGGCGGTGAAAAAGGCCGTGTCCATCGCGGGGCCGTGCTTCGCGTGATTCATGATGCTGAAAAGCTCCATGCTGCCGGGCAGCCGCCAGTCGTCGTGATTCGCGAGACGCAGCGTTTCGGCATACGCGCGGGCTTTTTCATGCGTCATCTCGCCGCCGTCGGTCTTTTGCCACATCAGGCCGGTCACGAGATCAGTCACCGTGCCATCGCCGTTGTCCTTGAAGGCAGGTTGCAGGCCTTTGAAGTCGGCGTCCTCGCCAAAAGTCTGCGTGTAACGAGTGGTCTGGCCGGTATCGGCAAGTTGCGCGAGGGCTGGCGTGACGACCACGAGCCACACGAGACTGAAAAACGAGCGTGCATTCATCTTCGGCTCAATTCTTCGGTTTGCCTTTTCCTTTGCCTTTGCCCTTCGGTTTGCCGCTGGATACTTCGCCGCGTTCCAGGGCCGAAACAGCCTCCGCGCCGAGTCCGGCCAAAACATGCGCTTTGAGCTCGGTGACGAGCTTTTCGGTGATGTCGGCCCGTTGACGCGACAGATCGCGTGTTTCGCCCAGATCGTTCTTCAAATCGAAGAGCATCGCCTCCTTCGTGTCCCAATAGTAAAGCACTTTGTAGTCACCGCGACGAATCGCTGACTGCGGATGATCGATCTCGACCGGTTGATGCCACACGAAGCGATCAATCGGCCGCTTCACCGGTTCTTTGCCGCCGCTGAGCAGCAAAGGCTTCCAACTGCCGCCTTCGACACCTTTCGGCAGTGCCGTGCCCGGAGAGGCAAAATCGAGCACCGTGGCCATCAGGTCGTAGAGAATCACCGGCGTGTCACAACGCGTGCCGGGCTTGATGCCGGGGCAGCGCACGATCAGCGGCTCACGCAGGCCGCCCTCACCGAGATTGCCCTTGCCGCCATTGAGGATCTCCGTGCGTCCGCCGTTGTCGGAGCTGTAGATGACGACGGTGTTTTCCGCGATGCGCAGTGTGTCGAGCGTCTTCAAGACCTCGCCGATGCAGGTGTCGAAGTCCTCCGTCATCGCCGCAATCATGGCGCGATCTCCTTTGCCGCCGCCACCGCTGAGGCTCGCATATTTCTGAAGCGTCGCCGCGAGTGCCTGCGCCTTCGAATGAGGCGCGTAGTAGCTCAGTTGCAGATAAAACGGCTTCTGCCCCTTCACTTGAGATTCCATGAAGGCCTTCGCATGCCGTGTGATGCCGAAAGACTGCTTCGGGTCCTCCGGATCGGTCGTGTCGCCGTCCTCGTTCATCGTGATGCCATCGCTCGCGTCATAGCCCATCGACTCCGGTGTGTGAAACCACTGCCACTTGCCGAAATGTGCCGCGCGATAGGCCGGGTTCGCCTTCTTGAGCGTGTTCACCAGCGAATCGCTCACTGGAGCGCTCCAGTTACGCGCGGTTTTGTCCGGCGCATTCAGCGTCGTCGTCGTGCGTCCCATCTGGATCGCCGCCCGTGAGCACTCGCACTTGCAGTGCGCCGAATAGGCCTGCGAGAACGTCATCCCCTGCGCCGCGAGCTTTTCCAGATTGGGCGTCTTGAAGACCGTGCTGCCGCTCAACGGCTCATCTGCCTTCATCCGCACCGACGTGCCACTCCACGACTGGTCATCCGCGAGGATGAAGAGAAAATTCGGCGGCGCGGCAGCGAAGGACATGACTTGAAACGCGGCGAGAAGAGTGAGGATGAGCTTCATCTGAAGTGATCGTTTCATTGCCCGATGCAGTAGATCGCGGAGTTCGAGCGCAGCAGCAGTGTGTCGCCTGCGATGGACGGTGTGGCGTTGAAGGAGGCACTGTCGGTGGCCATCACATTGTGCGCGAGTTGCTCAAACTGCGGTTTCGCGGCGATGACGGCGATTCCTGCGGTGCGCGTGACGAGGTAGAGCTTGCCATCGGCCATCACGGGCGAGGCATAGATGCCTTTGCGTCCGCGGCCGGCCTCGATGCGCTCTTGATAGACGATCTCACCATCCTTCGCGCTCATGCAGTAGGCCACGCCTTGCGAGTTGGCGAAGTAGAGATGGCCGTTGTGAATCACCGGAGTAGGAAAGTCAGTGCCGCGTGTGCTGGTCCATAGCACATGCGTTTTCGTCACATCGCCGCTGCCGCCGACCTTCACCGCGACGGTGCCAGGGCCGCGATTGCCGCCAAAGGCATACACGACGCCATCTTTCGCCACGATACCGGCGGCCATGTTGCTGGAGATCGGCACCTGCGCATACCAGCGGAGCTTTCCGGTGTCTGGATTGATGCCCCAGACCTCGTTTTGCACCGCCAGCACGAGATCGACTCGATCCGCGTCGATGGGCACTAGCACGGGCGTGTTGTAAACCTTCTCCAAGTAAGCGCCGCCATCCGTTTTCCAGCGCTGTTTGCCCGTGGCCTTGTCGAAGGCGAGGATCGCGCTGCTTTCATCGGCCGCGTTCACGATGACGAGGTCTTTGTGCAGCACCACGCTCGTCGCCGAGCCCCAACCGCGGCCGCTGGAGCCTTTTCCGGCATCAGCCTGCCAAAGTTGCTTTCCTTCGAGATCGAAGGCCAGCACGCCGCTTTTGCCGAAGAAGGCATAAACACGCTCGCCATCGCATGCGGGCGTTTGCGTGGCGTAACCATGCTCGCTGAGCCGGTCGTTGTATTCGTCCTCCGCGGCATCGGCGGCCCCCGAGCGGTCCCAGAGCACCTTTCCACTTGCCGCGTCGAGGCAGATGAGATGCCGCTTCAGTGCCCGCAGCTCACCGGGCGAGTTCAAATCCAACCCGTAGCCGCTGTAGCACGTCACGAACACTCGCTGGCCATGCTGGATCGGGCTCGATGCTCCCGGACCGGGCAAATCGGCCTTCCAGCGCACATTCTTCGTATCGCTCCACTCCAGCGGCGACTTCGCTTGCGTGGCGATGCCTTGACCGTCACTGCCACGAAATTGCGGCCAGTCCGCCGCGTGAGAAGTGAGTGCCGAAAATGCTCCAAGAATGACAAAGGATGAGATGCGCATGGTTCCGATGTAACCGGCCCTCTGTCAGGACGATGCAGAGAAACTCGCGGAGAATTGTCAGCATCGCGTCAAGACGCGGCGCTCAAAGCCATCTGGCAAAGTGACGCAGACGCGCGGGATGGCGCAGCTTCGCCAGGGCGCGGGATTCGATCTGCTGGATGCGCTGTTTTGTGAGGCCCGCGGCGCGGCCGATCTCCTCCATCGTGCGTAGATCGCCATCCTGAAGGCCGAAGCGCATCGAAAGCACCTCGCGCTCCTGCTCATTGAGCGTGGAGAGGACCTCCTGCACGATGCTCGCGCTGTCATGGCGTGCGGCGAGTTCATCGGCGGCGGCGCTTTGCTCGTCAGCGATGAGTTCGCCGAGCTCGCTGCCATCGCCATCGGGCGAAAGGACCTCATGGAGCGAGATCGGCGCCCGGTAGCTGTCCAGCACGCGACGGGCACGGGACAAGGGCATGCCCGCATGCCACGCCACTTCTTCATCCTCGACCTCGCGTCCCTCAGTCTGCTCAAGCGACTGGCGAACGCGGTAGAGCCGCACGGCCACGCCGGAGACATACGCGGGCACGCGGATGAGCCGCTCCTGGTCCTCGATGGCCCGCGTGATGGTCTGACGAATCCACCAGCCTGCGTAGCTGCTGAAGCGGCAGTCAAAACCATCCGCACAAACCTCGGCGGCGCGAATGAGGCCGAGGTTTCCCTCCTGCACGAGGTCCATGAAGGTCAAAAACGAGCACGAGTAGCTCCGTGCGATCATCGGCACCATCCACAGGTGTGAGTCCACGAGCCGCCACTTGGCTTCTTGCGCCTCATGATGATGCCGCGTGGCCTGCTGCACCTGCCGGCGAAACTCCACCAGCGGCATCCACGCCTCACGCTCGAGCTTTTGCACCTCCTCCATGCTCATCTCGCCATGCGTGCGTCTTTCGAGGCGCTGCAGTTCTTCGAGAGATTGTTCCAGGACGCGATGTTTGAAGCCCAGCGCGAGGATTGCAGTTCGCAGCGGCTCCACGAGCGTGGTGCTCATCTGCGAGGTGAAGGAATGCTCCTGCGCATCCAGCAGCCTTTTCGCCTCGAAAAGCCGCATTTCGAAGATCTCGCGATCACCCACACCATCGGCGCGATGACGCGTACGCAGCCAGCGGTCGATTCGCTCCTCGCCGCGGGCGATGCGCTGGCCGAGC
>JBKCXA010000513.1:0-4495 GCA_046316935.1 Prosthecobacter sp. | reverse complement strand
GGATTGTGCCAATAGAAAGCGTCACGAGCGGGTGCGCTGCCGCTTTGTAGCAAGGGGGCGAGATTTTGACCATCGGTGCCAGCGAGCGGCGGCGCTGCGATGCCTGCCATGGCAGTGAGCGTGGGCATGAGGTCGAGCGTGCTGACGGGCGTGGCGACTTCCGTGCCGGGCTTCACCTTGCCAGGCCATTTCACGAGCAGCGGAATGCGCAGACCGCCGTCATACAAATGACCTTTGCCGGCTCGCAGCGGCCGGTTGGAGGTGGCGACCTCGCGCTTGCCACCACGGGCGCTGAGGCCACCGTGATCGCTGGCGAGCACGATGATGGTGTTGTCCTCGATGCCGAGCTTCTTGAGCTGGCCGAGCAGGCGACCGATGCCGTTGTCCACGCTCTCGATCATCGCCGCGTAGGTGGCGTTGTTTTGCACGAGCAGGTTTTCGCCCGCGCTTTCCTTTTCCCATTCGACCTCAGCCTTCGGCATGGTGGCGAGTTTTTGCTCAAAGCGCTTGGTGAGGTGCTTCTTGGCCTCGATGGGCGTGTGGACAGCATAATGCGCGAGCACGGCGCAGAAGGGCTTGTCTTGGTTCGCCTCGATAAACTTCATCGTCTCCTGCGTGAGGCGATCCGTGAGGTATTCGCCCTCCGGCGCATCATCGAGCCCCACGATGGCATCCTTCTCATCGTGTCCCTTGCTCTTCGACACCGTGTAAGGCGCGAAAAACGAGCGCGTGGCTCCGGCGGCACCTGCGGCGACGATGGTGCCAAAACCCATCTTGTCCGGATTCGATGCGCCTTCGCCCAGATGCCATTTCCCGCAGTAAAACGTGCTGTAGCCCGCCGCTTGAAACGCTTGGCCAAAGGTCGCATCACGCTCCGGCTCGACATGCGGGCTGTCCTTCTCGCCCTGCACGCGTGCGGGATGTTTCCCCGTCAAAATGCCAAAGCGCGACGGCACGCAGCGCGGATAGGCCACATAGGCCTGCGTGAACTTCGCCCCGCTGGCCGCCAGCCGGTCCATGTTCGGCGTTTCATACAACGCGGATCCGTAGCAACCGAGATCGCGCGCGCCGAAGTCGTCGATGAGGATGAAAAGGACGTTCGGCTGCGATTGGCCGAAGAGCGAAGAGCCAAGGGCGAAGAGGAAGAGAAGCGTGCGCATGGTGGTGTGATGGAGCACTGCCGGCCAGGCTCGCGTTTGCCGGAAAAAGTGTGGTTGAGTCCTCTGGACTCATCCGAAGCAGGCTGGAGGGCTGCACCACATTCTGATCCCGGAGCACTCAACCTCATTACCCAGCTTGACAGCAAACCAGCAAACCAGCAAAATGGCTGCCGTGAAAACGACGCTCGATCTTCCCGCCGACCTCATCCGTGAGGTGAAGCTTCGTTCCGTGCACGAAGGGATGAAGTTGAAGGACCTCATGGCGGATCTTCTGCGAAAGGGCTTAAATGCGGGCAAGCAACGTGCCGCAAACCGTCCCAGCCGTGTGAAGCTGCCACTCATTCAATGCCGCAAGTCGGCCGAACTGACTCCTCAGCAGGTGGCCGATGCCTTGTCGGACCAAGAAACCCAATGGCATCATGAAGCTTCCTGACACCAACGTCTGGCTGGCCCTTTCGCTCTCCAAGCACACACACCATGCGGCGGCAATGAAGTGGCTGGAGGCTGAAAGCAAACCGGACAGCCTCTTCTTTTGCCGCTCCACCCAGCAGTCCTTCGTCCGGCTGCTCACCACGACGGGCGTCATGTCGCCCTATGGCGTTCAGCCTCTCAGCAACAAAGAAGCCTGGTCCAGCTACGAAGCCTTCATCGCCGACGACCGCATCCTCTTTCAAGCTGAGCCGCCCGGATTGGAAAAGGTCTGGAGCAAGTTCGCAGCCCGTCGCACCTCCTCACCAAAACTCTGGATGGACGCCTACCTTGCCGCCTTCGCCATCACCGCCGGTGCGCAGCTTGTGACCACGGACAAAGCCTTTACCCCGTTTGCCGGGCTGGATGTGAAGGTGCTTGGGGCTGAAATGCCGTCGAAGTGACAAAACACCAATCAATCCTGAGCCGAAGGCTCCTTGGACTGCGACAGCCTTCTGGCGCGGTGAAGGTGGTAAAGCCGACTCAAATTGCCTCGAAAAGGCTCTGCTTTCACTTGGGCTTGATCAGCTCCCGCACCTTTTGCTCAAACTCGGGAGTCACGACAATTTTGTCGGGATAGACCCAAACGACGAAATCCTCGTCGAGGGACTGGAAGTAGATGATCCAATCGTTCTTCGCGTTGGAAAGAACCTCCTGTAATCGGAGGACAAGACGTGGAAAGGCCTCGACCGCCTCCTCGCTGTGAAGGACGACGGTGCGCGAGCGGGCACCGCCCCACTGAAATGGGATCTCGTAATCTTCGTCCTCGTTGAAATCGACTGCGAAGACCTCGTTGATCTTTTCCTCAAGCCAGCCTCGTTCCGAACTCAAAAGCTCATAGTTGTCATCAGCTTCGGTCAAATTATAGGGCTTCTGCGTATCGTAGAGGTCAAAGGTTGGTTGATCGACCACCTCCACACGCAAAGCGGGCGTGAAGCGAGGTTTGGGCGAGGAAAACTCGATATCCCAAGAGGTCAGTTTGTGCCGCAGTGAGTCGAGTTCTTGGACCTCTTGACCACGATGTTTGATGACGACATCGTGGAGTGCAGGAAGCAAATCGAGCTGTGCCACAGCCACGCCCGAGGCTTCGGTGTCGATCCAGATGTCTCGAAGAGCGTGCAGTCGGGCAAGTGGAGTCAGATCCTTTACCCGGCATCCATTGATGTGAATGTGTGTGAGGCGGCTCAAAGACCGGAGTGGCTCAAGAGAATCGAGCGTACCCGAGAAGCTCACTAGATTTTGCAAAGCAGGGTATCGCTCTATTCCCGCCAAGCTGGCCACTTCCGCTCCCCAGATCACGCGAAGCATCGGCATGGCTGGAAACCCCTCAAAGGAGCCGAAAGGCTCCGTTCCGAGTTCCAGCTTGGTCAAAGCGGGCAGTTCGGCAACCTTTCGTAGGGCGTCGATCTGCGCTCCCTCAATCACGAGATGCTTCAGCTTCGAAAGGCGAGCCAAAGGCGAGAGGTCAGCGCTTGCGGGATTGCCGCGGATTTCCAGATGTTCAAGGTCGGGACAGCCGAGCAGCGCTTCGAAGCTTTCGACTCGGTTCTCATTGAGATACAGTTCCTTCAAGTCTTTGCACTTCTGCAGTGGCGCAAGGTCTTCGATCGCATTGCCGCCGAGAGAAAGGCCCGTGAGGGCGGTCAAATAACGGAATGGAGCGAGACTTTTCACCCCACGATCGGATGAGGACAGCTTCTGGAAACTGATCCACTTGGTCTTGACCAGCTCTCTCGCAGCGGGTGCTACATGTGCGGCCTGGAAATTCGGCACATAGCCTGGCTGGTTGCGAGCATCGCTTCTCTCCATCCAGCCTTTGGAATAGTAGTCATCTTCGAACTTGCTGCGCACATGCTCGATCAAAAGCTCGATGGTGTAGCGCTCATCCTCACTCAGATCGGGTGACTGCGCGTAGTCGATGAAAGCTTGCTCGTTCATATAAGGTTCAGAAAAAAGAGGAGCTTCCAGCGCCGCAAACGCCAGCCAGGAAAGAAAAAGCAGTCTCCACATGCGAGAGATGTTAGGCCGTGTTTGAAAACCCTCAAGAGCCGTATCTGAGCCAGTCGATGATGGAGGCAAACTGGATGAGGGAAAGAAAGTGCAACGCAAGCTTGTCGCGCCGGGTGCTGGCGCAGGCCCAGCGTTTGAGACGGCAGAAGAAGTTCTCCACACGGTAGCGCTGCCGGTAGAGCTTCTTGTTAAGCCTGCGCTTCTTTTTGCGGTTGGATTTGCTCGGGAAGCAGTGCCCGGCCCCAACTTCTTCGAGTTGCTTGCGCAGCTTGTCATCGTCGAAGCCTTTGTCCCCCACCACCATCAAACCGCGCGGGTCATCGAGCAGTTCGATGACGTGGTGGCCCTCGTAAGCCTGCCCTTCGATCAAGGAGAGCTTCACCGGCAGCCCGCGGACGTCGGTCAATGCCATGATCTTGGAGTTGCGCCCGCCGCGTGTTTTGCCCATGGCCTGGGCGGCAGCTCCGCCCTTGGGGTTGGCCGCGCACTGATGCACCCGCACATGCGTGCCATCGACCAGTCGGATTCTGTTTCGGACCTTGCGGGCCATCCGGGCGAGCATTCGTGCCCATAGACCCTCACGCGCCCAGAGCCTATGCCAGCCGTAGATCGTGCGCCAGGGGCCGAAGCCCTCGGGCAGGTCTCGCCAAGGACCTGCATTGCGCAGGCGGTAGAACAACGCATCAAGCACCATGTCCAATCCTGCCCTGGGTCTGCCTCCCGCTTTCAGCGCACCATTTTTTTGAGCCGCTGCTTGAGCGGCCCCCACCATGCAAAGCGTTGTGTTTTCATCGGCTCTCCCTTCTACTTCAACTCTCCAAATCCGCCAATCGACAGGTTTTCAAACACGGCCTAGC
>JBKCXA010000512.1:0-4320 GCA_046316935.1 Prosthecobacter sp. | reverse complement strand
CATCAACAGCGTCTCGACCGACAATGGCATCGACAACGACAACAACGGCACGCAGAGCGGTGGCCTCGGAAATGCCGTCGTGACGCCTCTGGTGACTCTCGCGGCCGCTTTGGAGCCTGGCACTGCCGGCACGACCAATAGTGAAAACACGCTCGACATCGGCTTCCGTCCCTGCCCGGCCTTCACCATCGCTCCGGTGGCCTTCACAAACACGCAGTATGCCGCCTTCTCACAAACGCTGGTGACCACTGGCGGTGTGGCACCTTACACTTACTCGATCACCAGCGGCACGCTGCCCGGTGGACTCACGCTGAGCACGGCAGGCGTCATCAGCGGCACCACCACCACGGCGGCCATTCCGGGCACTTACAGCTTCACGGTGCGTGCGGCGGATTCGCTCGGCTGCGCTGCCACGCAGGCGATGACGATGAATGTCATCTGCCCGCCGATCAGCATCACGCCGACCACGCTTTCCAGTGCCACGAAGTTCAGCACCTACTCGCAAGGTCTCACGGCTACAACGACCGGTGCCACCGGCATCAGCTACTCGTGGAGCGCCGCGCCTGTGGCTCCGAGTGGTCTCGCGGCCTGGTGGCCGGCAGAAGGCAGCGCGTTGAGCATCGGTGGCACGTCCAACGGCACCCTCGATCTCGGTGCCACCACCACCGCCAGCGGTGCGGCTGGCAGGGCTTTCAGCTTCGACGGCGTCGATGACCAAGTGACGGTGCCGGACAATGTCGCGCTGCGTCCCACGCAGATCACCATCGAGGCCTGGGTGAACCCCACCTACACGATGAATGCCTTCGGCGGTGTGGTGAGCAAGACCTCCACCGGAAGCTGGAACAATGGTTACGGCCTCGGCCAGCTCGGCAATGACACGACCTTCGGCTTCTGGATCAACAACTACGCCACCAACCGCGCCACCACGACACTGACGACCGGTGTTTGGCAGCATGTGGTGGCCACTTACGATGGTGCCAATATCCGCCTCTATGTGAATGGCGCGCAGCGCAGCAGCTTTGCCTACACCGCCGCCATCAGCCACAGCACCGTGCCGCTCGAAATCGGCAACGCCGTCGGCGGAAACTTCCCATGGAAGGGCGGCATTGATGAAGTGCAGATTTACAATCGGGCTCTCAGCGCTGCGGAAGTCACCGCGAGATACACCGCATGGACCACCGGCAATGACGGCATGCCGCAAGGCCTTGGATTGAATCCCGCCACAGGCCTGCTCAGTGCCGTGAGCATCACCAGTCCGCCCGCCACCTATAACTTCAACGTCCGCGCCGCCGATCCGAACGGCTGCTTCGCGCAAAACGCCTATGCGCTGACCGTGCTGTGCCCCGCGATCACGGTGACGCCCACCTCGCTCGCCAATGGCACCATCGGCATCGCCTACTCGCAGTCGCTTTCGGCTTCGGGAGGCACCGCGGCTTACACGTGGACCACCGTGACCGGCACCTGGCCAGCCGGCTTGAGCCTGAGCAGTGCCGGCGTCGTCAGCGGCACGCCGACGACGGCCAACGGCACTGGCGTAAGCGTCACGGTGCGTGCCACGGATGCCGATGGTTGCACACGCGATCAGGCGGTGAACATCAAAGTGTGCCCGGTGATCTCGCTCGCAGCCATCAGCAGCTCGCTCACCGTCGGCTCGGCCTACTCGAGTGCCGCCACGGCCAGCGGCGGCACCGCGCCTCACACCTATGCGGTGAGCGCAGGTGTGCTGCCGACAGGTCTCACGTTGAATACGAGCAGCGGTGCCATCACGGGCACGCCGACGAATGCGAACAGCCAAACCTTCAGCATCCGCGCCACCGATGCGAATGGCTGCAACGGCACTCGCGCCTACACGCTCGCACCTGCCTGCCCGGCGGTGGCGATCTCCCCCACCAGCCTTAGCAATGGCCTCGTGGGCACCGCTTATTCCGCCGCGCTCTCCGCCACACCTGCCGCCTCTTACAACTGGTCCGTTACCAGCGGCACGCTGCCCGCTGGCTTGAGCCTGAATGCCTCCAACGGCTCACTTTCCGGCACTCCAACCACGGCCGGCACACAAACCTTCACCGTCCGTGCCAGCACCGCCCCTGCCAGCGTGCCGGAGCTGGAGTTCAGCACCTACAACATCGACCTGATCCCAGGTGAAACCTTCAACATCAGAAACTACGTCATCGTCAAAGGCGCTCCGAACACGCCGATCGACTGGAGCGCCGTTTCCTTCACTTACACCGCCGCCGGAGCGAATGACCCGCCAACGCCCGCGGACTGGAACCTCGCCAATTTCAATGCCGGCACGCCCGTCACGGTTACGAATGCCGATGCCACCGCCGGTGGAAACAGCGGCGCAGGCCAGTTCCGCATCTATCTGGTGCGCAACGGCCAGCCCTTGTTCGATGATCACGCGGAGATCCGGGTGAGTTCCAGCCGTAGCAGCAGCCTCATCTCGGCGATGGCCAGCCCGCTGCCTCCAGCCGCCTGCTCGGGCACACGCAGCTACACGCTGAAGATATGTCCCGTCATCACGGCAGGTGCGATCACCACCACCGGCACCGTGGGCACGGCCTACTCGCAGACGATCACTGCCAGCGGCGGCACCGCGCCTTACACCTACACGCTGACGAGTGGAGCCTTGCCGGGTGGTTTGAGCCTCAGCACGGCGGGTGTGCTCAGTGGCACGCCGAATGTCGAAATCAGCTCCACCGTCACCGTGACAGCCACCGATGCCAATGGATGCACCGGCACGCGGAACTACACGCTCGCCATGAGCTGCCCGCCGATCACGCTGAACCCTGCATCACTGCCGTTGGGCCTTGTCGGCAGTGCTTACACCTCGACGACCTTCACGGCGACAGGTGGCACCGCACCGTATCAATATACGGTCATCGCGGGGACGTTGCCCGCTGGCCTTACGCTGACGACGGCGGGTGTCCTCAGCGGCACGCCGACGGCCTCGAACGGCGCAGGCACCTCCATCACGGTGCAGGCTCGCGATGCCTTCAACTGCCTCGGCACGCGTGCTTACACGATCAAGATCTGCCCCGTCATCACGCTGCCGGTCATCAGCACCACGATCAATGTCGGCACGGCCTACTCGGCCAGCGTGGCGGCTTCCGGCGGTGCCACGCCATATGTGTATGCGCTCACCAGCGGCGCTCTTCCGACCGGTCTGAGCCTCAACACGAGCACCGGAGCCATCACCGGCACGCCGTCGAACTCGACGAGCGCCACCTTCACCATCACCGCCACGGATGCGAATGCCTGCGTCGGCTCGCGAGCCTACACGCTGGCTCCGGTGTGCCCCACGATCACCTTCACGACACCTTCGCTCGCCAATGGAACGCTCGCCGTGGCTTACTCGCAGACCGTCACTGCCACCGGTGGCAACGCGCCTTACACCTACTCGCTCAGCTCCGGCACGCTGCCCGCTGGTTTGACGCTCAATGCGACCAGCGGAGTCATTTCCGGCACGCCGACTGCGAGCAATGGCGCGGGCGTCAGCATCGTTATCGTGGCCACGGATGCCTTTGGTTGCATTGGCTCGCGGCCTTATGTGCTCAAAGTGTGCCCGGTGATCAGCCTCGGTGCCATCAGCCCCACCTTGGTGCTCGCCACCGCCTACTCACAGACGGTCGTGCCGAGCGGTGGAGCCTCGCCTTACACCTTCTCGGTGACCAGCGGCACGCTTCCGACCGGCCTGAGCCTCAACACCAGCACCGGCATCATCAGCGGCACGCCGTCGAACCTCACGAGCCAGACCTTCACCATCGCCGCCACGGATGCGAATGGCTGCCCCGGCACGCGCAGCTACACGCTGACTCCTGTATGCCCCACCATCACGGTAAGCCCTGCGACCTTCCCGACCGGACTGGTGGGCTCAGCCTACTCTCAGACCGTTTCGGCCTCGGGCGGCTTGTCACCTCACACCTTTGCCCTGGCCAGCGGAACGCTGCCCTCCGGTCTCTCGCTCAACGCATCCACCGGAGCCATCACCGGCACACCGACCAGCGCGGGTCTTTTCACCTTCACTCTTCGTGCCAATGATTCAGGCGGTGCCATCACCACGCCATCCAGCCCGAACACCGCTCCGCTTTACACCACCAGTCATGTCGATGCTGTCACGGGCACGAACAAATTCTTCCGGGGCGGTCAATGGCACTGGTTTGTCACCCCTGGATCGGATGTGCATGGCTCGGATGTTTATGAGCGTCCCACCGTGCAGACCTATGCCTCCTATCCCGAAGGCTACGCCACCGCAGGCGGCGAGTATTATGGCAATCTGGACATCACCGATGGCATCACCGGCCTCGATGGCCGCTATGCCTA
>JBKCXA010000511.1:0-2299 GCA_046316935.1 Prosthecobacter sp. | reverse complement strand
CTCAGGGGCATCAGAACCGGCTAAAGCCGGGACTACAATACCCAAGCCCGCCCATGTGATGGCCGTCGCCAATCCTATCATCTCGAAGATTCAAACCATCGCCATGCACCGCGACGGCGCGTATTGGAAGCTCGCCCAGCTACCCGACCTCATCACCTGCGACGACCCCTTCTTCCGCCCCGTCGCCCTCACCAACGGCCCCGACGGCTGCATCTACATCGTCGATTGGTACAACAAGATCATCTCCCACAACGAGGTGCCAAGAGCGCATCCTGACCGTGACAAGACGCGGGGACGTATTTGGCGTGTGAAGCCGAAAGCCGCGAAGACCGAAGTGGCTGACTATACCAAGCTCAGCACCGAGGAACTCGTCGCGATGCTCGGCGCAGAGCCTGTTGCGAAGGCGCATTTGGCGTGGCAGACGCTGGCAGATCATCGGACGGACAACGAAACAAAAGCCCGTCAGCAGATCGAAGCACTTCAGTCTCATGTGAAGAGTTCGCAGGCTGTGGCGGCGAAACGCTGCCAGTCTCTGTGGGCTCTCGAAGAGTGGACACGACCAGCAAATGACTGGAAAGCGACCACCTCGGGGTTGGACTCTATGGCATTGTGCAAAGACTCAGACGTGCATGTCCGCCGTGAAATGGCACGGTCTTTTGCCGATCACTACTTTTCGCCTGTCGAATACGCTTCCTATCTCGGCTTCATGGGTGCGGACTCGTCCTCGGATGTTCGCCGAACGTATATTCAGCGACTTGGTCAACAAATCGCCAACGATGGAAGCGAAGAACAACAAGCGATTGCCACCCTGATCTCCTTCGCCAAACCCTCCCTTCCCAACGGCCCCACCATCGCCTCCTCCCGCGGCAACAAGCAAATCCCCGTGCGCGAGGCCTACGACCGCGAGTTCGAGCGCTTCCTCGTCCGCATGTTCCTGGAGCGTCATCCCGACCTCGTCGCGAAGTTCCTCGACTCCGAAGGCGCCGCGAAGCTGCCCGTGGAGGCCCGCGTGCTCGCCTCGCTCGCGTTGGAGCCGAAGGCCAGCGCCTCCCGCGTTGCGAAACTGCTCCCACAGCTCGACCGCGCCCCGAATGACGAAGAACTCCTCCGCCTCGCCCAGTTCCCCGCCGAAGCCGGTGTCGGCGAGGCTCTCCAAGCACTCCTCACGAACGAAAAATCCCGCGCCGCCGTCGCCGAGAAGCTGTTGGCCCAGCGCACGAAGCTGGATGCGAAGCAGATCGCGCCGCTGCTGACGGAAACGGCGAAGCAGATGCTCAGGAGCGCGGACGCCCTCGTCCGCAATCAATCGCTGGGCCTGATAAGCGGCTTCCAACTTGGAGCGCTCGAAGGGGATTTGATCACTTTGCTCAAGAACGACCAAGGCGGACGAGGCGTCCGCGCTCCCATCCTCACCACCCTCCGCGACCTCCGCAGCTCCGAAGCTGATCTCTTCGCCTCCCTCGCGAAATCCGATCCCGATCCTCTCACAAGCGATGCCGCGCTCGAAGCCCTCGCTGCCTCACGTTCGCCGGATGCCGCCACGAAGCTCCTCGCGCTCTATCCTTCACTCCAGCCAGCGCAGCGCCGCAGCGCCCTGAATGCGCTTTCCAGCAGCAAAGCCGGAGCGAAAACCATCACCACCGCCCTTACCGATCACCGCTTACCGTCCACCGACCTCGACGGCCCCACCGTCGAGCGACTCGCCACTGTGCTCGGCGATGATCCTGCCATCACCAAGCTCCAGCAGCAGCTCGGCGGCATCTTCCGCGAGGTCTTGCTGCTCGACGGCCAGGACACCGCGTGGGTCGATTCGAAGATCACGCTCGACGGCCCCTTCACCGTCGAGGCCTGGGTGCGTTTCGCGCCCGGCATCGGCAATGAAGACAGCCTCCTCGGTGTGAAGGGAGGCGTGGACATGAATTTCTTCGGCGGAAAATTCCGCGTCTATGCCGGCTCCGAGCTGCACGACGTCTGCGTGGCCACCAAACCCATGACCCCCGACCTCTGGACCCACCTCGCCGTCACCCGCGATGCCCAAGGCCACTTCCGCATCTACCAAAACGGCGAACTCGACGCCGAAGGCACCAAGCCCGCTCCGCAGAAGTGGGAAAACTGCCAGATCGCCTGGAGCGGCCCCAAAAAAGGCACCGAAGGCGCGATGATGGAGTTTCGGGTGTGGAAGGTGGCCCGTAACGCTGCGGAGATTCGCGGGGCCTTCGATAGGTCTTATGCGTCGCATGAGTCCCATAAGACCTATCTCAAAGCGGGTGAAAAACTCGGCAAAGGCGCCCGCATCGCC
>JBKCXA010000510.1:0-4391 GCA_046316935.1 Prosthecobacter sp. | reverse complement strand
ATCGAACAAGGAACTCCGAATGATGAAGGCCTGAGGGCTTACTTCGACGGTGTGAGGACAAAGGTCTCGCCTTCGTTCGTGAGGCCATGGCCTGCCAAGGAGGCCACATAGCGCAGCGCCTCATTCACCGGCACTTGCTTGAGCGAGAGTGTGATTTTGGCCTCAGGGCCTGCACCGGGCTTGCGGAGGATGTTCACGCCTTTTTTGGCCGGATCGACCTCGCGTGCCTTCATGCGGATGAAAGTGATGGCCTCATCCAGCGTGGCATCGCGAAACTCCACCTGCGGGAGGATGAGAGGGTGAGCGGGCGGCGCTGATGAATCAGCCGCCGCCTGCCTGCCTGCGGGTGCCAGAATCACGGCAAACGGTTCAATCCGCATTTCCAGCCCGGAGAGCTCGGCCACATAGCGCAGCGCCTGGCCGAGCGGCACGTCACGCAGATCGAGCGTGATGGTGGGCGAGGGCTTGTCGCTCGGGCGCACGAGGATGTTCACGCCTTTGGGATCGACGGAGGAAGTGTCGAGATCCCGGCTTTTGATGCGCAGGAAGGCCACGGCCTCATCCAGCGTGGCATTGGTAAAGGCTACATTGGGGAGGATGATGGCCTTCAGCTTCGCTTCGAGTGGGTTGCCCGTCGGAGCTGAGGTTGCCGTCATGCTCCACTTCATCTTTTGCGAAGCTGCCGCCTCGGCAGCGGTGCCGAAATACACGCCGCCGAACACGCTGCCGCCTTTGATCGGATAAAACGACACATGCGGCATGCCTTCGCCCATGGTGGGGTGATGCAGCGTGACGGTGCCTTTGCCCTTCTGGATCGTTTTAGACTGGGTTGCGGCGGTTTTGGACCGGCCATCCCCCTTGGTTTGGGTGATGTGCAGCGAGATGCGTGCCTCCGGCTCGCTGGCGAGCTCGTAATCGGCGGTGACGGTGAGGAAGCCGTCGCCGCGTTGCACATTCGTGATGCGGATGCTGTCACCGGGACGGAATTCCGCTTTGCCGATGACGTTGGAGGGTTCCTCGGCACGAGTGATGCCGAGGAAGGTCAGAAGGCCGATGCTGGCGAGGGTGATGAGTTTCATGGCAGGGTGTGGTTGGTGATGACTGGCGATGGACTGGATGCGGGAACGAAGAGCCGCGCCGCGCTGGAAAAGCCCGACGAAGCCCAAACTGAGCTGCAACGGCGCGAAGGCAGTCTCCGCCTTGAGCAGCGCGTGGCCGTATTCGACGCGACGCTGCGGAGGTGCATTTTCGAGCACCTGTGCATCGCACGCGGCCTCGCGATCGATGCGTGCTTTGTAAAAGGCGACCCACAATAGCGGATTGAACCAATGCAGCGCCATCATCACGCATAGCAATGCATTCAGGGGCAGGTCGTGGCGCTTTAGATGGGTGAGCTCATGCTCGAGGATGAGTCGTGCCTCGCCCGGCGTGAAGTCTTTCTCAAAAGCTGCTGGAAGCAGCAAAACAGGCCGCAGCACGCCAGTGACTGCCGGGCTGGACACCGCGCTGCTGATCCAAGCTCTCGGTGCACGCGGCAAACCGATCTCGCGAGCCACTTGAGCGATCTGCGCATTCCATTCCGCACTCAAAGGCAGTCGAGAACGCTGAAAGCGATGCAGAGTGCGGAAGAAGGAAAAGCCGGCGATGAGCAAAAAGGCCGCCGCGATGCCGATCCAGGCCGTGAGGCCGATTTTCGGCCAATCGAGCGGAGTAGCTGATGGTGCGATGTTTTCGATGATCGGCGCGGAAACCGTCGTTGGAGCAGTTTGGACGATCCGCGGCATCGAAACAGGCTTCTCAGATGCTTTGAAGACATTCTCGATGCTCCAGCGGCTCTGCGGCAGCACCGGTGTGAGCAGCACGATGAGCACGGGAAGCCACAAGGCATAACGAGCACGCGCCGCGAGCAGCTTGCCAAACGCCCACTGGATCGCGAGAACGACCAGCACGAGCACTGAGGCGCGGAAGCTGGCGGTGAGGAGCCAGTCAAAGAGGGTGACGAGCGTGTTCATGAGCTGGGAAGAAGGTTTGAATATCGAATGTCGAACAAGGAACTCCGAATGATGAAGGACGAGGGCTTGGAGACTTCGGAATTCGGTATTCCTTGTTCGGCGTTCGATATTCGGTTCGGGGTCAGAGCTGCTGATCGAGGAGCTTTTTGAGTTCCTTGATCTCGCCGGGGCTGAGCTTGCTGTGGTGCGCGAAGTGCACGAGCAGCGGCTTCGCCGCGCCGCCGAAGACGCGGTCGAGGAAGGACTGGCTCTCGGCCCGCACGCAGGCCTCGCGTTTCACAGCGGGAATGAAGGTGCGGGTGCCGCTGGCGTTCTCGGCGGTTTTGAGAGCGCCTTTCTCGACGAGGCGGGTGAGCAGCGTGCGGACGGTGTTTTCTGCCCAGTTCATCGAGGCGCGGAGCGTCTTGGTGACCTCGGAGGCGGTTTGCGGAGAGGATTCCCAAAGAGCCTCCATGATGGCCCATTCGGAGTCGGAGATGTCAGGTGCGGCAGGCATGATTTATTGAATTAAATGCATTTCACTACATTTGTCGTGAAATGGCAACTACAAATGTAGTGATGGCGGGGTTTGAGTGACCTTGGTGACGAGATTGACCGGGATGTCAGTGGGTCAGCTGGTGTCAGCCGTAACTTCTATTTCTCCTTGGTCTGGAAGACGAGGCGGAGGCAGTCGAGACGCAGGGCGGCGGTGTCGAGAGCGGCCTCGATCTCAGTCAGGTGCTTTTGGAGGGCTTCGATTTCCTCGGGGCGCACGTGGTCGTTGAGCTGGCGCAGGTCCTCGAGGCGGTCGATCTCGGCTTGGAGCTGCTGGCGCATGCTTTCCTTCGCGGTGGCGACGAGTTTTTCGAGCTCCTCCTCGGCCAGCTTGCGGGCTTTGGCGAGCATGGCGGGGAAGAGCTTGTTGCGGATGGCTCCTTTTTCAAAGAGGCCGGTAGGCTGGCTTTTTTCGAGCTTCACCTCTTCCAGCGGATCATTCTCACGGCGGTCGGCCTGCGTGTGATCAACGATCATGCGCAGCGGCGAGGGCGAGAGGAAGCGGTCCACATGCAGGGCCGATGGCGCGACGCATTCGACGATGAAGTGCGTTTCGAGGAAGAGGCACTCGCTCTTCGGATGCTTGCACACGGCGAAGTTGCTGTTCCCGTCCTCGCTGCCGAGCAGGAGATCGAGCACGCCACGCACGAGCGGATGGTCCTGCGTGAGGAAGGCGATGTTTTCGCGGCTGAGAGCCCGCGTGCGGTCAAAGGTGACGGTGAGGCCATCCTCGGGCAGCGAGGGGAAGCGGTCGGTTTTGATGTCCTCGGGCTTCAGGAAGTAGGTGCGCGGGGCGTGCTCCTCGACGTGAAGGCCGAAGTGATCGACAAGGCGGATGAAGAAGGCCTCGAAGTCGAGGCTGTCATCCTGCTCGCGGATCACATCGATCACGCTGGCGGCACGCTCGGGCTTGCAGGAGTTCAGTTCGAGCAGGCGGTCGTGGCCGCGCTCGAGCTTCTTGGTCACTTGCTGCCGCAGCTTCTGCGTTTCTTTGAGGAAGGCGGTGAGGTCTTTGGCATCAAATTCTGCCAACAACGGCTCCAGGCTCTCGGTGAGGCCTTGCGCGATCTCCGTGGCGCCGTGGAGGTTTTTCTCGAAGGCGTTCAAACCTTCGTGATACCAGCGGGCGAGCACTTCCTCGGTCGTTTGCTTCACAAACGGCACATGGATGTGGATCGTGCTCGTCTGGCCGATGCGGTCGAGACGGCCGATGCGCTGCTCGAGCAGTTCGGGGTCGCGAGGCAGATCGAAAAGGACGAGATGATGCGCGAACTGGAAGTTGCGGCCCTCGCTGCCGATCTCGGAGCAGAGCAGCACGCGGGCACCATCCTCATCCGCAAAGAACGCGGCATGACGGTCGCGCTGCACCATGGTGAGGCCTTCGTGGAAGAGGGCGGCGTTGATGTTGATCTCGCGCAGCAGCTTCTCGTGGATGTCGCCGGCGAGCTCGCGAGTGCGGCAGATGAGCAGCACCTTTTGATCGCCGAGCTGTTTGATGAGCGCGGCGAGCCATTTCACTTTGGCTTCGAGAGCATCGCTGCCTGCGTCGATCGGCGCGAGGTGTGCTTCACGCTGCGGGAAGCCGGTCAAAGCGGCTCGCGTATTGCGGAACATGACGCGGCCAGTGCCGAACTCGTCGAGCATCGCGGCGATGAGCTTGTCACGACTGCCTTCGACCTTCTTTTTGGTCTCCTTCAGCAGGTCGCGGAGGTGCGTGGACTTCTTCGCGAAGAGCTTCTCGTCCTTCGCGGTGAGGTTTTTGCCCTCAACGAGGCGATCGACCGCGGCGGCGACTTCTTCGTAGTGGCTGCTCTCTTCGAGAAATTGGTTCAAATCCGCGTAGCG
>JBKCXA010000509.1:0-14349 GCA_046316935.1 Prosthecobacter sp. | reverse complement strand
ATCCCAACACACCGCCTCCGGTGTATCCGAACACACCGCCGCCTGTCTTCAACCAGCCGATGCCTCCGGCTTATTGAGCCGGCCTTTGAGCTTCGCCAGCAGCTTGGGATTTCCTTCCAACTCCTCCATCAGGAGCGTCAGCACCTCCAGCGTCTGGCGGCTGATGTGATGCTCCATGCCTTCCACATCCTGGTGAACGGTCGCCGCATCGAGACCAAAGCCCGCCAGCAGCCGCGTGAGCACCTCGTGACGACGGGCGATCTCCTCGCCCACCTTCCGGCCGGTCTCCGTGAGCACCACGCCGCGATAGCGTTCATAAACGACCAACCCGTCCGCATCCATGCGCTGGATCATGTTCGTCACGCTGGCCTGCGAGATCTTCAAATTCCCCGCGATGTCCACCACGCGTGCGTAACCTTTCTGCGCGATGAGGTTATGGATCTGCTCCAGGTAGTCCTCCACCGCGGGTGATCCGAGGTGGGTGGTCAGTTCCTGGCGTTTGGGTGGCGGCATGCGGCCCGTGAAATGCGCTGCAAACGCTCAAAAGCAACCTTCTTCCCGAAGCCCGGCCATTTGCCATTTTCAGTTTTCCATTCTCAGTTCTCCCATGCTCCACCGCCTTCTGCTTGTGCTGGCCCTCACCCTGTCCGCTCAAGCCATCACCCTCCACCTCTCTGTCACGCCGGTGGCGGGCGATGCGCCACTGCTGCTCGACTCCCAGCGCTACACCACAACCGCCAGCGAGACCTTTTCCATCAGCCGCTGCAGCTTCCTCCTCAGTGGGTTCGCGCTCCAAAAAGCCGATGGAAGCTGGATCGAGTCGCCACACATCGCATGGATGGATGCGCAGCAGCACCGGCTGACCACCACGCTCGAAAGCGTGCCCGCTGGCAAATACAAAGCCCTGCGCCTCCACCTCGGCCTTGATGAGAAAACAAACGCCGCTCCGGTCTCGCAATATCCGCCGGATCATCCGCTCAATCCCAACCTTTGCGGCCTGCACTGGAGCTGGCAGGGCGGTTACATCTTTCTCGCCCTAGAAGGTGCCTTTCGGGCGAAAAACGGCGCCACGAGCGGCTACTCCTATCATTTGGCTCGCAGCCCCAACCGCACCGCGTTGACCTTTGAAGGCGATTTTGATCTCACCGCCGATGCCGCCGCTGATTTCACCTTCGACGTGCCTGCTTTGCTCAATGCGAAAACGCCGCTCTCCTTCTCCAAAGACGGTCTTTCGACTCATTCCCACGATGGCGACCCCGTCGTCGCTGCGCTCAAAACCAACATGCCAACCGCTTTCACGCTCAAAGCCATCTCCAGCAGCCTGCCGGCGCTCTCGCGGCCTTCTTCCGTGAAGCCGCTTTACCTTCCAGCAAAGCATACGCCGTATCGTTTCACGATGAGCAGCTACTTTCCCATCCCGCCGCTGCCGCGTGACAATCCGCTCATCGAAGAACGCATCGCCCTCGGCGAAAAACTCTTCCACGACACCGCTCTCTCTCGCGATGGCACGCTCTCCTGCGCGAGCTGTCACCTCAGGGAAAATGCCTTCACCGATCCGCAACGCTTCAGCATCGGCGTCGAAGGTCGTATCGGCACCCGCAATGGCATGCCGCTCTTCAATCTGGCGTGGAAGACCAGCTTCTTCTGGGATGGCCGTGCGCCATCGCTGCGCGAGCAAACTTTGAAACCCATCCAGGATCATCTGGAGATGGACGAGACTCTCGAAAACGTCGTCGCGAAGCTCGAAAAGACCTCGAAGGCCGATTTCGCCCTCGCCTTCGACAGCGAGGCCATCACGCCCGAACGCATCGGCCTGGCCCTTGAATGCTTTTTGCTCACGCTGACCTCCTTTGACTCCAAATTTGATCGCAGCATGCGTGGTGAGGCGCAGCTCACCGACGAGGAAAAGCGCGGCTTCGAGCTTTTCATGACCGAATACGAGCCGCGCATGGGCCAGAAGGGCGCGGATTGCTTTCACTGCCACGGCGGGCCGCTCTTCAGCGACCACCAGTTCCACAACAACGGCCTCTCACCCGTCGAAACCGACACAGGCCGCGAACGCGTGACCCAGGACGAGCGAGATCTCTACAAATTCTCCACGCCCAGCCTGCGCAACATCGCTCTCACCGCGCCTTACATGCACGACGGACGCTTTCAGACCCTCGAGGAAGTCATCGAGCACTACGATCACAACCTCCGCCGCATCCCCACGCTTGATCCCAATCTCGCAAAGCATCCGTCCACCGGCATCCGGCTCAGCAGCGAAGATAAAAAAGCGCTCGTCGCCTTCCTCAAGACACTCACAGATGAGAAGTATGTCACGAAGTGAGACGTGGGCGGTTTTTTGATGATGTTTTTTGCAAGAGAAGTCTCTCTTGAGGGCACTCCTTGCCTGCGCTTGAATTCCTCGAAGCATGGAAGCCTGGATCGTCATCGGCCTGTTGGTCGTCGCCGTCGTCGCCTTTGCCACGGAGAAGATCTCGGTGGATTTGGTGACGCTGGGGCTGCTTTGCGTGCTCGTGTTGAGCGGCATCCTGCGTGTGGACCAGGCTTTCAGCGGCTTCGGTGACCGTGTGATCATCCTGCTGGCGGCCATTTTTGTCATTGGCGCGGCTTTGCGAGAGACGGGCGTCCTGGACTCGCTGGGCAGCATGCTGGCATCCTGCCTGGGCGGCCGCCCCATCTGGCTGATGACGGGACTCATGGTGGTAGTGGCGGCCATTTACGCCTTCATGAACAACACCACGGTCACCGCGGTGTTTGTGGGTCCGGTGATCGGCCTGGCAAGAAAGGTGCGCATCGCCCCCTCGCGGCTGCTGATGCCGCTGGCCTTTGCCTCGATCCTGGGCGGCACCTGCACGCTGATCGGCACTTCGACGAATGTGGCGGTGAGCGGCGCGATGACGAAGCTGGGCATGCAGCCTCTCGGCATGTTTGAATTCACCCAGGTGGGCATCGCCACGGTGATGGTGGGAATCCTCTACATGGCCTTTATCGGATCGAAGATGGTGCCGGAACGTGACGGCGGTGATGCCAAGGGCAGTGACATGATGCGTCAATACCTCGCTGAGGTGGTGATCCTGGCCAATTCACCGCTCATTGGCCAGAAGGCCTTCGATTCGGACTTTTCCGCGTTGGAGTTCCAGGTGATGAAGATCCGCCGGGATGGCGTGATGCTTGATGCGAACCCGCATGAGCTCTTTGCGGAAGGCGATATCGTGCTCGTGGCCGGCAAGGTGGAGAACCTCATCAAGGTGAAGAAGATCGAGGGCATCGACATCCTGGAGGATGTGGCGCTGCGCTCCGCGGGCGTGAAGACCAAGGACGCCCAGGTGGCGGAGGTCGTGCTCACGCCTCGCTGCGGTTTTGTGGGCCAGTCCATGCGGGAGAGTCATTTCCGCCAGCGCACCGGTCTCTCGGTGATGGCGCTCATGCGTGGCGACAGCTCGCTGATGCATCACATGGGCGATGAGAAGCTCCAGGCGGGTGACTTGATGCTGCTGCAAGGTCCGGCGGAGCGGTTCAAGGCCTTCGAAGAGGCCGGTGAGATGGTTTTGATCAACCAGCATCAATTCAGCGCCGAGACCCGTCGGAAGGGGTTTGTGCTGCTCGCGGCCTTCGTGCTTGCGGTGGCATGCAGCAGCATCTGGCCGGCCTATGTGCCGGAGACGATCGCCTTTGTGATGGTGGCGTTGATGGCGGTTTTCATGCGCTGCATCAAGCTGGAGACGGCCTACGGCAACATCGACTGGCGTCTTCTCATCCTCATCGGCGGCATGATGGCCTTCGGCGAGGCCATGAAGGCTTCCGGCGCGGCGGAAATGATCGCCGAGTCCATCACGACGATGATGAGCCCCTTTGGCGTGTTTGGCGTCTTCGCGGGTTTTTGCATTCTCACGGTGATTTTGACCCAGCCGATGTCGAACGCCGCCGCCGCGCTCGTCGTGCTGCCGGTGGCCCTTGAGGCGGCCGCGGCCATGGAGGCCAGCCAGCGTGCCTTTGCCATCGGCGTGATGCTCAGCGCCTCGGTGAGTGTTTTGACGCCCTTCGAGCCGAGCTGCATCCTCGTCTATGGCCCGGGCAAATACCGCTTCTCCGATTTCATCAAGGTCGGCGGCGGCATGACCTTCGCGATGCTGATTGTCGTGCTGGGGATGGTGCCGATGATCTGGCCGCTGAAGTAAACTGCGGCTCAGCGGTTCCGCATCTCGCTGTTGCCGTTCTGCTTGAAGTATTCATCCCGCATCTTGCGGAGTTCCTCAAGGCGGTTGCCGATCTCCGTTTTTTGAGCGGCCTGATCCACCTGCTGACGCTGCACGAATGGGTTGTTCGTTCCCCAGTTCCGCCAAGGGCCGGCGGGCACTTCGCTGACATCCACAAAGCGCCAGTCACAGCGGCTCATGCTCGGCATGCCGAGGTAGTCACGCACGGCGGGGCTCACATCGATGCCAGCGCCGTTGTTGCTGGTGTTTCTCGGCCTGGCATTGCCGAAGACATACTCCACGTCGTCCGTCTCGAAGGGGCCGCAGTCCTCCCACTGGGCATAGCAGATGCGGTTGCCGTAGCGAATGGCGAGCCAGACGCCCTTCAGCACGGTCTTGCCCTCGCGGGTAAACTTCTGCTTGAACCAGGGGATCTTCGTCTTCGCGGATGACTTGGTGGTGTTGTAGTTCAGCACATCGTTGTAGGGCAGAGCGATGTAGAAAGGGTTCTGCTTCGGTGTGAAGCCGATCGGGGTGTAATTGTCCGTGCGGTTGGCGCGGTCCGGGTCGTCATAGCCGCCAAAGTTTTGCATCCACTGCGTGTCCCACGAGCTCATGTGGTTTGGCGTGGGGTTGTTTTGCGTCGGCTGCTCGCCCACCCAGAAGACCGTGGAGACGATGTCGAGCTTCCACGGATATTTGGCGTAGCCCATCTGCGGCATGGGAGCTTGTGGAATCTGGATGCGCGGCAGGGAAGGTGGCGTGGCGGTCTTGGCCGCCGGTTTCGGGGCGGTGGCGTTCGACTTGGCCGCTGAAGAGGTAGAGACACCTGCCGCCACCACCTTCGGCGTCACTGCGGCGACGGTCACGGGCTTCGAACCGGATGAGCCGGTGCCTGATGTCTTTTTCCCGGAGTTTCCCTGGCTCAATGCCACCCCGGCGCTCATCACGAAGATGAACGTCAGTCGGGATAGTTGTCGGGCGGCAGACATGCAGGGGGGATAAAAAGTGCCGGTCAGGGGAACAGTTTAGCAGCGAGGAATCAAAAATCGCAATCCGAAATCTGGTAAGGAAACCGTCAATGGACGAAATTTCAGCCATCCGAAGGATGCCGGAGTGGACAGGTGCCGCGCCGGCCATGTTCAAACCCGCGAAAGGACCTGATCGAGCAAAGCGACAACAATTTCAATAACGCCGCAGCGTCGTGTCGTGCATCTCGCGGGAGTCATCCGTCGTCGGGTAGTCGAGCGTGTAGTGCAGGCCGCGGCTCTCGTGGCGGCGGATGGCGCATTCGACGATGAGGGAGGCGGTTTCCACCAGATTGCGCAGTTCAAGGATTTCGCTCGTGACGCGGTTGTTCCAGTAAAACTCCCCCACCTCGCGTTTGAGGTTTCGCAGGCGGGCGGCGGCACGTTGCAGGCGCTTGTTCGTGCGCACGATGGAGACGTAGTCCCACATCAGGCGGCGGATCTCGTCCCAGTTGTGGTAGATGACCACCAGCTCGTCGTTTTCGACTACGCCGCTGCTCTGCCAGGGCTTCAAATCATAGCTCTGCTCGGCCTTTTTGCCGATGGGCAGCTTCTTCAGCAGATAAGCCACCGAGCGGTGAGAGGTCACCACGCATTCAAGGAGTGAATTGCTCGCCAGGCGGTTCGCCCCGTGCAGGCCGGTGCAGCCGACTTCGCCGACGGCGCAGAGGCCGCGGATGCTCGTGGCACCATTCACATCCGTCAAAACGCCGCCACACTGATAGTGCGCGGCAGGGACGACGGGGATCGGCTCCTTCGTGATGTCGATGCCGATGGCCAGACACTCTCGGTGGATGTTTGGAAAGTGGCTCAAGATGAAGTCCGCCGGTTTGTGACTGATGTCGAGATACACACAGGGACCGCCGGTGCGCTTGATCTCATGGTCAATGGCTCGCGCCACGATGTCGCGCGGAGCCAGCGTGCCTCGTGAGTCGTATTTCGGCATGAACTCCACGCCGTTCTTGTCGTAAAGTCGCGCTCCTTCACCACGCATGGCCTCGGTGATCAAGAACGAGCGCTTCTGCGGATGATACAGGCACGTCGGATGGAACTGGATGAATTCCATGTTCGCCACGGTGGCTCCTGCACGCCAGGCCATCGCCACGCCGTCACCCGTCGCCACCTTCGGGTTCGTCGTATAAAGGTAAACACGTCCGCAGCCGCCCGTAGCCAGGATCACACGGTCGCTGCGAAAGGTCTCCACCTCGCCCGTGGTCTCATCGAGCACATAAGCGCCGAGCACCCGATCCTCGGAGGCGAGGCCCAGCTTGGCCGTCGTGATCAGATCGATGGCGTAATGGTTTTCGAGGATGGTGATGTTTTTCTTCGCCTGAACGGTCGCGAGGAGCTTTTCGGTGATCTCCTTGCCCGTGGCATCCGCCGCATGCAAAACGCGCCGTGTGGAGTGCCCGCCTTCTTTGGTCAGATCGAACTCCAAATGCCCGCTTTTCGCCTCCCGCTGGTCAAAGTGAACGCCCCAGTTCACCAGCTCCGCAATGCGGCTCGGCCCCTCGGTCACGATCGTGCGCACGGCGGCCTCTTTGCAAAGCCCCGCGCCGGCGATCAGCGTGTCGCTCACATGCTTTTCGATCGAGTCATCACCCGCCGTCACGCAGGCGATGCCACCCTGGGCCCAGTTCGAGTTTGAGTCGAGCGCCCCGCGCTTCGTGAGCATGATCACGCTGCCATGCTCCGAGGCATGCAGCGCCGCGCTGAGGCCTCCGGCACCCGTGCCGATGATGATAAAGTCGGATTCGACCATGCTGCCCTCTCGTCGCGGAAGGCAGCCCTTGCAACTGTCGCGCTGGCCGATGGCAACAGAGGGTATCGGGAATCCTGGACTAGCGCATCACTTCCCAGAATCAGGAAGGCTCGGGGTCCTCAAGAAGCCGACGAGGCAGGTCTCTGGCACCGTGCATGACGCGTTCGATGCGGAGCGTGCGGCCATCCCAGTAGAACAGCAGGTGGCGGTTGAAGGGCTTCCGAACCGGGATGCTCCGGATTTGGGCGAGCTCGGGTGCTTTGAAGTGGCGCGGTCTTCCCAGGTCAGGTTTTCCTGCCACGGTGTGGATCGTTTCATGCACGGCGTGCAGATAGCGCTCGGCGATCTGTTCATCGGCATTCTCCAGATACCACCGGTACTGCAGGGTCATGTCCTGCTCGGCACGGGTGGAGATGGAGATTTCCAGGCTCACGCAGGGACTCGTGCGTTCTGGCGGATGCGGTCGAGCACAGAGGCATCGTAGGGCACATGGGGCGAACGCACGCCCTCCAGCAAGGCAGCCTCCAAGGCGGGCGATTCATCAAACTCTTGGTGCTCCAGAACACGCAGAGCCTCCCGCACGACCTCTCCCTCGTCCGCGTAGCGTCCGGTGCTGAGCAGTCGTTGAACCAAATGTCCGAGAGCTGGAGGGAGGGCGATGGTCATGCCGGGAGAATACAAATCCGCGAAGAAATGTCGAGAGCTGGATCAGTCCGGCGAAGGTCCGGACATGGCCCGGTCTGTGCGGATGAATCACTTCTTTCCCTTCTGCGCCGCAGCGGTGAACCAATCGACGCCACCACCACCGCCGCCGAAGGGATTGCCCATCCCCCCACCGCCACTTGAGCCGCGGAAGCCGCCACCTTGACGGTTTTGACCACCACCTTGACCTCCTTGACTCATGGGCTTGCCTTGCCCCGTCTTCTTCTCGAAATCGGGCTTCGACTTCATGCTCAGCGCGATGCGCTTTCTCGGAATATCGACCTCCGTGACGGTCACCATGACCTTCTGCGCCACTTTGACGACCTCCGCGGCATCGCGGATGAAATGATCGGCGAGCTGGCTGACGTGTACGAGGCCGTCTTGATGCACGCCGATGTCCACGAAGGCGCCAAAGGCCGTCACGTTCGTGATGATGCCCGGCAGCTTCATGCCGACGGTGAGGTCCTTCATGTCGTTCACGCCTTCGGCGAAGCTGAAGACCTCGAACTGCTTACGCGGATCGCGACCCGGCTTCGCGAGCTCGTTCATGATGTCCTGCAGCGTCGGCAAGCCCACATCGGCGCTCACATACTTCTTCAAATCGATCTTCGCGCGAAGCTCCGGCTTCTGCATCAAATCGGCCACGCCGCAGCCGAGATCGGCCGCCATTTTCTCGACCAGCGGGTAACGCTCAGGATGCACCGCACTCGAATCGAGCGGGTTCGGCGCGTTGCGGATGCGCAGGAAGCCCGCGGCCTGCTCGAAGGCCTTTTCACCGAGCCGCGGCACCTTGAGGAGGTCTTTGCGACTCGCGAAAGCGCCGTGCTCATTGCGGAAGGCCACGATGTTCGCCGCGTGGGCGCTGTTCAGGCCGGACACGTAGCTGAGGAGCTGCTTAGATGCCGTGTTCAGCTCCACGCCGACGGCGTTCACGGTGCTGATGACCACGTTGTCGAGACTGCCCTGCAGCATCGTCTGATCCACATCATGCTGATACTGGCCGACACCGATGGACTTCGGATCGAGCTTCACCAATTCCGCCAGTGGGTCCATGAGGCGGCGGGCGATGGAAACGGAACCGCGCACGGTCACGTCGTGATTCGGGAACTCCTCGCGAGCCACCTCGCTGGCACTGTAAATCGACGCGCCGCTTTCATTCACCATGATCACCGGGATCGAGGACGGCACGCCGATCTTCTTCACAAACATCTCCGTCTCGCGGCTCGCGGTGCCATTGCCGATGGCGATGGCCTGGATCTTGAAGCGCTCGATCAAATTCAGCAGCAGCGTCTTCGCATGCATGAGGCTGTTGCCATCGCCGAGCAGGTAAATCACATCGTTATAGACGAGCTGGCCCTGCGCATCGAGCACGACGACCTTGCACCCCGTGCGGAAACCGGGGTCGATGCCCAAAACACGTTTCTGACCCAGCGGTGCCGCGAGCAGCAATTCGCGCAAATTGTCCGCGAACACCTTCACTGCCTCCGCATCGGCCTTTTTCTTCGATTCGAGGCGTGCCTCCGTCTCCATGCTGGAGCTCAACAAACGCTTGTAGGCATCCTGCGCGGCCAGTTTGACCTGCGCGGAGCAGGTATTGTTGCCCTTCACGGTCAAACGCTCGACGAGCGCAATCGCCTCCGCCTCCATCGGCTGGATGCGCATGAGCAGGAAGCCCTCCTTTTCGCCGCGACGGATCGCGAGCATTCGGTGCGACGGGATCGACTTCACCGGCTCCGTCCAGTCGAAGTAATCGCGGAACTTCTGCGCCTCCGGGTCCTCCTCTTTGCCAAACATGACCTTCGAAGTCACCGTGCCGTTGTCCGCGAAGAGCTTTCGCAAGGCCGCACGCACCTCCGCGGTATCGCTGATGCGTTCCGCGATGATGTCGCGAGCACCGGCGAGAGCCTCCGCGGCATCCTTGACCTTCAATTCGTCCGTTTCGGCCTCCAGCTTCACAAACTTCGCCGCCTCACCATCGAGATCGACCGCGTTCGTGAGCACATTTTGCTCGATGAAATCCGCCAGCGGCTCCAAACCCTTCTCTTTCGCAATGGTGGCCTTCGTGCGGCGTTTCGGACGGAACGGCGCGAAAACGTCCTCCAGCGCATTCATCGTGTCCGCCTTCTCAATTTTGGCCCGCAGCACATCCGTCATCAGTTTCCGCTCTTCGAGCGATTTCACGATGGCCGCACGACGATCATCCAGCGCCACGAGCTGCCCCATGCGTTCCTGGATGTTTTGAATCTGCACTTCGTCGAGCTCGCCCGTCGCTTCCTTACGATAGCGGGAGATGAAGGGCACCGTCGCGCCATCCGCGAGCAGTTTTGCCGTCGCGCCGACCTGGATTGGCCGCAGTTTCAGCTCTCCGGCGATGCGTTCGACGTGGGCGATGTTGATGTTCAGTTCGTTGGCAGCAGACATGGTTGGGGAAAATCGAAAAGAGGTTGGTTGGGCGCGTCGTGTTAGCGACGCGGTTTCACGCGGCAAGCGATTGTGTGCTGTGAACAACTTTCGTTTGGACCGGCGGCGCTTCCCGGCGGTTTCGCGCCCCGCCACCTTGACCTCACCCGGCGCTTGGGGCATGAAACGCGCCCTCCCATGCCCAACGAAGCCCAAATCGCCCGCCGCCGCTCCTTTGCGATCATCTCGCACCCGGACGCCGGGAAAACGACGCTCACCGAAAAGCTCCTGCTCTACGGCGGCGCCGTCGCGCTCGCGGGCAGCGTCACGGCCCGCAAAAACCAGCGGGCGACGACCTCAGACTGGATGGAGCTGGAAAAGCAGCGCGGCATCTCCGTGAGCTCCACCGTGCTGCAGTTTGAATACAAGGACAGCATTGTGAACCTGCTCGACACACCGGGTCACAAGGACTTCTCCGAGGACACCTACCGCGTGCTCACTGCCGTGGATGCCGCGATCATGGTGATTGATGCCGGTAAAGGGATCGAGGCGCAGACGCGGAAGCTCTTCGAGGTCTGCCGCCGCCGCGGTGTGCCTATTTTCACGTTCATGAACAAGCTCGACCGGCCTGCCCGCGAGCCTTTGACGCTGCTCGACGAGCTGGAGACCGTGCTCGGCATCGGTGCCTGCGCCATCAATTGGCCGCTCGGCCTCGGTCAGCAGTTCCGCGGTGTTTACGACCGCATCAGCAAGGACGTGCATCTCTTTGAACGCACCGCCCATGGCGCCTACCGCGCACCTGAAAAAGTCGGCGGACTCGACGACGATTTCGTCGCCAAACACATCGCCAGCGATGCGCTCGAGCAGGCAAAAATGGAGATCGAGATGCTCGAAGGTGCCGGCCATGCCTACGACCGCAAAAAGATCGACCGCGGCGAACTCACGCCCGTCTTTTTCGGCAGTGCGAGCAACAACTTCGGTGTCCAGTTGCTCCTCGATGGATTCCTCGACCTCGCGCCGCCACCCGCGCCGCGCATGGCTGTGGGCGACCGCATCATCGAGCCGACCAGCGAGGCCTTCTCCGGCTTCGTCTTCAAGATTCAGGCGAACATGGATCCGCGTCATCGCGACCGCATGAGCTTCATCCGCATCGTCAGCGGCAAATTCGAGCGTGACATGCAGGCCGTGCACACACGCACCGGCAAAACCGTGCGTCTTGCGAACTCACAGAAGCTTTTCGCGCAGGATCGCGAGACCGTGAACGAATCCTACGCCGGCGATGTCGTCGGCATCGTGGGCAATTACGGCTTCGGCATCGGCGACACGCTTTCCACCGATCCAAAGATCAAGTTCGACGAGATCCCGCGCTTTGCGCCTGAAGTCTTCGCCTACCTGCACAACCCCAGCACCGCGCACTACAAGCGCTTCCGCGAAGGTTTGGAGCAGCTCCTCAGCGAGGGCGTGGTGCAGCAATTCATCCAGCCGCATGCCGGACAACGCGTGCCGCTTCTCGGAGCCGTCGGCCCGCTGCAGTTTGAAGTCGTGCAATACCGCCTCGAAAGCGAATACAACGCCCAAAGCCGCCTCGAGCAGGCGCCCTACACCGTCCTGCGCTGGGTGCGCACGAAGGACGGCGGCGCCATCGAGGACTTCGACATCCCGAGCGGAGTCACCACCGCTCAAGACGCCGAAAACCGCTGGGTCGTCTTCTTCAGCGATCAGTGGGCCATCAACTACTTCGAGCGCCGCAATCCGAACGCCGAGCTTTCGGAGATCCCGTGGGACGAGGTGGAGAAGGCACCGGCGGCCTGACCTGAAAACCCCTCGACACCCCCGCATTCGCCCCTATCCTCGCGCCCCCTTCCATCCCCCACTAGCCTCATGAGCAAGAAAATCGTCCTCGCCTACTCCGGTGGTCTCGACACCTCCGTCCTCCTTTCCTGGATCAAAGACACCTACCAGGCCGAAGTCATCGCCTTCTGCGCCAATGTGGGCCAGGACGACGAACTGAAGGGCCTCAACGCCAAGGCCAAGAAGACCGGTGCCTCCAAGATCTATATCGACGACCTCCAGCTCGAATTCGCTCGCGACTTCATCTACCCGATGATCCAGGCCGGGGCCATCTATGAGGGCCAGTATTTCCTCGGCACCTCCATTGCCCGTCCGCTCATCGCCAAGCGCATGGTGGAGATCGCGAAGGCCGAGGGTGCCACCGCCATCGCCCACGGCGCCACCGGCAAGGGCAATGATCAGGTGCGCTTCGAGCTCACGGCTGCCGCCCTGGCTCCCGACATCGAAATCATCGCCCCGTGGCGTGACGAGCGCTTTCGCAACGACTTCCCCGGCCGCGCCGAGATGATCGCCTACTGCGAGGAGAAGAGAATCCCCGTCCAGGCCAGCGCGAAGAAGCCTTTCTCCATGGACCGCAACCTCCTGCACATCAGCTACGAGGCCGGCATTCTCGAAGATCCGTGGTTCGACGCCAGCGATCCGAAGTATGCCGACTACTTCAACGTGCTGTCGGTTTTTCCCGAGGCCGCGCCAGACAAGGCCGAGACCGTGATTCTTGAGTTTAACCAGGGCAACTGCGTCGCTGTGAATGGCAAGGTGCTTGATCCCCTCGGTGTGATGAAGCTGCTCAACAAGCTCGGTGGCAAGCACGGCGTCGGCCGCGTGGACATGGTGGAGAACCGCTTCGTCGGCATGAAGAGCCGCGGCGTCTATGAAACCCCCGGCGGCAGCATCCTGCACTTCGCCCATCGCCAGATCGAGAGCGTCACCATGGACCGTGAGGTCATGCACCTGCGTGACAGCCTCATTCCGAAGTATGCGCAGCTCGTGTACAATGGCTTCTGGTATGCTCCGGAGCGCCTCGCCCTCCAGGCGCTCGTCACCGAGAGCCAGAAGAAGGTCAGCGGCACTGTCCGCGTGAAGCTCTACAAGGGCAACATCATCGCTGCCGGTCGCAAGAGCCCCTTCAGCCTCTACAATCCGCAGATCGCCACCATGGAAGCCGATCCCACCAAGGCCTACAATCAGGACGACGCCACCGGCTTCATCCGCCTCAACGGCCTCCGCCTCCGCACCGGTGCCATGCGCGACAAGAAGAAGTAAGCCGCGATTCGATTCCCCAAGGTCCGCCATGTCGAGAGACCTGGCGGGCTTCTTATTTAAGCGGTCAGTGCGGCAAGGCTCACACGCTGGCGTCCATCGGCATCGAAATTGTCTGGACTCAGCCATGTCTCGAAGGTCGCACGCAAGGCGGGCCATTCTTTGTCGATGGCGGCATACCAGGCGGTGTCGCGATTGCGGCCTTTGCGCACGGTGGCTTGTCGAAAGATGCCCTCGAAGGACAGGCCGAGACGAAGCGCGGCTTTGCGCGAGGGTTCGTTGAGCGAATCGCACTTCCATTCGTAGCGACGGTAACCCAGCTCAAAGGCATGGCGCATCATGAGGAACATCGCCTCCGTCGCCGCGGGTGTGCGTTGCAGTTTCGGCGAGAAGTTCAAGTGACCGACCTCGATGCTGCCGCAGTCAGGCATGATGCGCAGGTAGCTCGCAAGGCCGATTGCTTCACCGCTTGCAGCTTCCACGATGGCGAAAAAGAGCGGATCAGGGCCGAGGCACTGCTTTTCCAGCCACGCGACATAGTCCTCGAACTCAGTGAACGGCCCGTAAGGCAGGTAAGTCCAGTTGGCACCGGTGGAGTCGAGTGCGTTCGCCTCGAAAAGCTGCTGCGCATGCTTTTTCACCTCCAGCGGCTCCAGCCGACAAAAGCGGCCCTGCATGACTTCACGCGCTGGTGGCGGTGGTGGCTTCCAATCGGCGACGAGTTCGCCGAGCGGTTGATTGGGGTGATCGGGCATGGGGGCATCCGTTCTCCCGTCCGCGCATCGGCTCAAGCACTTCCAGCGATTGACCTGCCGGAAGGCGGCGGCAAGATCACGCATGCCCGCGACCGTCGCCGCCATTTACATCAGCCCATCCGCCACCGTGCTGCCGCAGGCGGTGACTGAGGCGGAGGCTCGGGCGCATCGCGGCCTCGTTGGAGATCGTTACTTTGAAGGTTGCGGCACTTTTACCGATTGGGAACCGAAAGGCCCAGGCCGTGAACTCACGCTGATCGAAAGCGAAGTGCTGGCCGAGATCGGACTCAGCGCCGCTGAAGCCCGAAGAAACATCGTGACCGAGGGCCTGCGACTGAACGACCTCGTCGGAAAGCGCTTCCGCATCGGCAGTGTGCTCATCGAAGGCA
>JBKCXA010000508.1:0-2217 GCA_046316935.1 Prosthecobacter sp. | reverse complement strand
CCTCTACTGGCGGCGTCAATATCACCGAGGGCATCGTGAAGGTTTCTGGAGGCAATGCCATCGGCGATACCGCCCCAGTCAACTTCAAGGATGTGGCGGGTTCTGGCCTTACCCTGCTCGCCAATGAGACCGTCGGCAATCTGTCGGGCAACGGGGCCGTGGCTTCTACCCTCGCCCTCGGCAGCAACACGCTCACAGTGAACCAGACGACTGCGCTGAACTACAGCGGTAGCATCACGGGCAATGGCACTCTTGTGAAGCAAGGGACAGCCAATCTGGCCCTCAACGGCGTGAGTCCCTCGTTCAATGGTCCGGTGGTGGTCAATCAGGGGCTCCTGTTCGCCAGCGGTGCCAACCTCTCCAACCTGCCCTCAATCAGCAGCCTTACCGTGAATTCCGGCGGTGCCTTTCTGGTTGATAACAACGGTTCCAACCCCATCCCGGACCGTGTGAACAATGCTGCCGGGGTCACGCTGCGCAGCCTTGGTGGCGGCGGCTTCTTCGGCGTTCACATTCGTGGTGACCAGGACGTCAGCGCCAATGAAACCTTTGGGACGCTCACCCTGGCCGGCGGCTCCAGCGGCATCGCGGTGAATCAAAATGGCGGCACCAACCGCACTGCGATCCTCACATTCGCCTCCCTTGTGCGTCAGGATAATGCCACCATCTTCCTCAACGGCAGAAACCTCGCCGCCACCACCGGCAACAACCGCGGGCGGATCACCTTCACCACCGCCCCGACCCTCGTTGGTGGAACGGGTGTGGCTCAAGCTACCACGGCCGTCACCAACGTGCCCATCATCCGCTTTGGCGTCTCTCTGCTGAACACCGCCATTGTGGCTCTCACCGATGTTCCAAACACCTTCGCCAGCTATAATGCCAACGGTGTCGTCCCGCTGAATATCACCACCGAGTATCGCCTGGACAGCACCGGTTACGGAGCCTCCACCGATGCCACGGACAACCTGCGCTTCACCACCGGCACGACCGGCCTCGCCACGAAGACCTTCAATGCTGTCGTCTATGACTCATCGGCGGCGGCCATGACCGTCAGCGGCGCGGGCGGTGGCGGAAACGTGCTCACAGTTGGCAGTGGTGCGATGCTCTTCACCTCCACCGTCCTCGCCAATGGCACGACGCTTAACGGCTTTGACACCATCACCCCCGGCACAGGCTCCTCCAACGAGTGGATCATCACCGTCGCCAACACCACCGCCACCATCGGCTCCGTGCTCACCGATGGAGCTGCTGCCACCCTCCTCACCAAGAGCGGCTCCGGCACCCTCATCCTGGGTGCAGACAACACCTACACCGGAGGCACCGTCTTCACTCAAGGCGTCGTCCAGGCGGATACCCTCGCCCGTCTCGGCACTGCTGGCGATCTTCGCTTCAATGGTGGCACGCTGCGTTTCGGCGGCGTCTTCGACCCGACTCTTCGGAGCGTCGTCATCGGGGCCAATGGCGCGGTGCTGGATACCAACGCCAACAACATCACCCTCGCCAATGCGATGAGCGGCACAGGCACCCTCACGAAGGTCGGCACGGGAATCCTCACCCTCAACGCCGCCTCCACCTACACGGGTTCCACCACCGTTTCGGACGGCACTCTCCAGTATGGCATCGCTGCCGCCTTGCCCGTCGCCAACGCCGTCACCGTGAATGGAGCCGCTGCCGTGCTCGATCTCGGTGCCCACGCCGTCTCTCTCGGGGCGGTCACCCTCGCCTCCGGTAGCATTACTGGCACGGGATCACTCGCGGCGAGCAGCCTTAGTGTGCAGGGCGGCTCCATCGCCCCCACCCTCTTGATTGGGGGTTCCACAGGCATCCTAAAAACGGGCACAAGCACGCTCACCCTGACTGGAGCGAACACTTTCAGCGGCCAGCTCGTCGTCGCGGATGGCGTGGTGAGTTTTGACAGCATCGCCAATGCAGACGGCACGGCCAGCGCACTCGGTGCTCCTACCACCGCAGCCGCTGGAGCCATCCGCCTCGGAGCCGGCACAACAGCTGGAACCCTCACCTACACCGGTTCCGGCCACACCTCGAACCGTGCCGTCGAACTCGGTGGTAACACCGGCGGCGGTGTCCTTGATGCTGATGGCACGGGAGCCCTGGTTATTGGCGCGGTTTCCTCCGAGGAAATGGGAGCCAAGACCCTCACCCTTCGCGGTAGCTCGGGTGCTGGCATCGTCAACCGTGTCTCCTCCTTCACCGAAT
>JBKCXA010000507.1:0-2544 GCA_046316935.1 Prosthecobacter sp. | reverse complement strand
TTCCTCGGTGAAAACAAGCACCAGATCGACGGCGAAGTGAAGATCTACGACGACGTCGAGGCCATGCTAGAAAAGCAGCCCGACATTGAGGCCGTCTTCATCGCCACGCCAGACTTCCTCCACGCTCCGCTGTCCCGTCTTTGCCTCTCGAAGGGCAAGCACGTGTATTGCGAGAAGATGATGTCGAACAGCATCGAAGGTGCTCTCGACATGGCGAAGGCTGGCAAGGAGTATCCGAACCAGGTCTTCCAGATCGGCCATCAGCGTCACTCGAACCCTCGCTACATCAACCTGCGTGAAAACATCATCAAGAAGGGCGTCCTCGGCCGCGTCACCCACTGCTATGCGCAGTGGAATCGTGGTGTCTCCGGCTCTCAGCCGCAGGGCGAGGTGAAGGGCTACGACATCCCGAACGATGTCCTGAACAAATACGGCTACGGCAACATCTTCGAATTCCGCAACTGGCGTTACTTCGCCAAATACGGCGGCGGCCCGCTCTCCGACCTTGGTGCGCACCAGATCGACATGTTTAACTGGATGTATGAGGCCAACCCCGTGTCCGTCATCGCCACTGGCGCGGTCGATTACTACGACGGCCAGGACGGTCGTCCGAAGTATGAGCTGCCGGACAACATGATGTGCATTTACGAATTCAACACGCCCGCCGGCGTGCTCCGCGCCTACTATCAGGTGCTCACGACCACCGGCTCCCAGGGTGCTTATGAGAAGCACATGGGCGTGCAAGGCACCGCCATCATCTCCGAACTCGACACCAACGGCAACCAGCTCTACGCCGAGCCCAGCGTGTCATGGGATGAGATCGCCCTCGGCAACAATCCGCCGATCGTGAAGCCGCAGGACAAGGCCAAGAACAAGTTCTGGGAGCATCCGCGTGACTGGGACAAGCCCAAGCCGCCGTCCTACGGTGCTGTGAGCATGGCCGACGTCCGCGAGTCAAAGGCACTATCTCAATGGGATCTCGCCGTGAAGCTCCAGCGCAAGCCGCACAGCCCGCACGTGCAGAATTTCATCGAAGCCGTGCAGCAGAAGAAGCCCTCCCACCTCACCTGCCCGGTGGACATGGCCTACAAGTCCTGCGTCACCGTGCTCAAGGCCTACGAGGCCGCCAAGCTCGGTGCCAAGTACATGTTCAAACCCGAAGACTTCGCCATCTAAGCTCTTCGACATTCATCATTCTGAATTCGTCATTCCACGCCCCTTCCCCCTAATGAAAAACACACTGCACCTCCTCGGCGGCCTCACGCTCGCCATCGCCCTTGCCGCCTGCGGCAAGTCTGACAAGTCCGGTTCCGCCGCGGCTCCTGCCGCTGGTGCCGCTCCTGCCGCCGCCGCTGCTCCTGCTGGCGACCAGGAAGAAATCAAACTCACCTTCCCGAAGGAAATGTTCATCGGCACGCCGGTCCCCACCGCGCTGCCGAACCTCGAAAAGCCTGATCCCACCAAGGTCATCAAGAGCTTCATGGCCCCGAAAGGCACCGTGAACGTGGCCAAAGGCAAGAAGGTGACCTCCTCCGACTCCGCCCCCATCATCGGCGACCTCACCCTCGTGACTGACGGCGATGCCGACGGCGCTGACGGCAACTTCGTCGAGCTCATGCCCGGCAAGCAGTGGGTCCAGATCGACCTCGAAAAGGCTCACGACATCTCCAAGGTCGCCGTCTGGCACTACCACAAGCAGGCCCAGGCCTACATCGACGTGCTCATCCAGGTTTCCGACGATCCTGAGTTCAAGACCGGTGTCACCACCCTCTTCAACAGCGACCACGACAACACCTCCGAAATGGGCAAGGGCGAAGATCCTGCCTACATCGAGACCAACCACGGCCGCGTGATTGACGCCAAGGGCACCAAAGCCCGCTACGTCCGCCTCTGGAGCAACGGCAACACCGCCTCCGACATGAACCACTACTGCGAAGTCCAGGTATTCGCCGTCCCCGCGAAGTAAGTTCATCGTCCTCGAACAATCCAGCCGCCGCGCAGCACGCCTGCCCGGCGGCTTTTTTGTGCCCGGATTTTGGTTCACAAGCTCCACCTTTCGTTTTTCAATGTCAGGCATGAAAAGGTCCATGTCCTTCCCACTCGTTTGGGGTTTCCTGCTGGTCGGAGCCCTGCTCGGAGCATTTGCCCGGTGGTTGCCGGCCAGCGCCGGTCCGGCGGTGTTCCGATCTCTCGCCAAGATGGAGTTCCAGTCAACGGCCACCGCGGGCGATGAGCAGGAACTGAAGCAGGCGCTGGAATCTCCGGCGCTGCTTGAAGCCGCCTCGAATCGCGCCTGGCGGCTTCATCCCGAGGTTCAGGGCTCCACCATCACGACGCGCGTGGGCCGCAAAGCCGGAGACGTGAGCTTGTTCATCGTGGCGGAAGGTTCCGAACCCAAACACACGCAGATCCTGCTGAACGCCCTGCTGGACGAGTTTTTCCTCAAGCACCAATCCCCAGGCAAGGTGGGCAGTCCGCCCGTGACCATCGTGCAACGAGCAACGGCCCCCACCGAGCATGTCGCTGCCATCAGCGGTCCTGTTC
>JBKCXA010000506.1:0-16524 GCA_046316935.1 Prosthecobacter sp. | reverse complement strand
GTTCTATTGCTCCCATTTGTCACTTTCGCCCAGCCGGTGACCAAGAAGATCGACCTGCTCGAAGTCATCAAATCGGGCAACGTCGAGCACCACGTGAACCCCAAGATGGATTTCCACGATGCGCCGAAGGACATCTGGACCTTTGCCAAAGACGGCAGCTTCAACATCTCCGGACGTGGCTACGGCTATGTCGCCACCAAGGAAAACTACCGCGACTACCATCTCGTCATCGAATTCAAATGGGGCACGAAGACTTGGGGCACTCGCGAAAAGAAAGCCAAGGACAACGGCATCCTCCTTCACGCCTACGGCCCGCACGGTGCCTACAGCGACACCTGGATGGCCAGCATCGAGGCGCAGATCATCGAGGGCGGCGTGGGTGACATCCTCGTGCTCTCACCGAAGCTCGCCGACGGCACGGAGCTGACGACTTCGCTCTCCGCCGAGTTCGTGCTCGACCGCGATAAGGAGAAAATCTGGAAACAAGGCGCACCTCGCCAAACCGTCACCAAAGGCCGCATCAATTGGAAAGGTCGCGACGAGGACTGGAGCGACACCGTGGGCTTCCGCGGCAAAAACGATGTCGAAAGCCCCAGCGGCGAGTGGAACCGCCTCGAAGTCATCGCCAAGGGCGACACGCTGCAATACTTCGTCAACGGAGCGCTCATCAATGAGGCCTTCGATTGCAAACCCGCCGAAGGCAAAATCCTCCTCCAAACCGAAGGCGCGGAGATGATCGTGCGTCGCTACGAGCTGTATCCGCTCGGCGAGTTCAAAGAGAAATGGTCAGCCATCCAGGCCAGCGGCGGCAGCGACATCGGCGCGGTGCGCGATGGTCAAAGCGAAGCCCTTTCGCCCGAGGAAAGCATGAAGCGCATCCAGCTCGATGGCCCGTATGAGGTCCAGCTCGTCGCTGCCGAGCCGCTCGTGCTCGATCCCGTCGAGGCCACCTGGGATGAACAAGGCCGCCTGTTCGTCGCCGACATGCGCGACTACCCGCTCGGCCCGCCGAATCCCGGCGATCCCTGGCTTTCCCGCATCCAGCTCCTCACCGATGAGAACGGCGATGGCCGCATGGACAAGGCCGTGACCTTTGCTGACCACATGGACAATGTGCAGGGCCTCCTCCCTTACGACGGCGGCCTCATCGCCACCACGCGCAGCCAGATTCTCTTCCTCAAAGACACCGACGGCGACAACAAAGCCGACCTCATCAAGCCCCTCATCCGCGGCTTCAATCCGAAGCACAGCCAGCTCCAAGTCAGCGCCCCACGCTGGGGTCCCGATGGCTGCGTGCATTTCAACAACGGCCTCGATGCGAGGGAGATCTATCCCGCCGATGCACCCACGAAGGTCGTCGGCATCCCAGGCTCGAATTTCAAATGGAACCCCAAGACCGGCGAGATCACCCCCACCGGCGGCAAAGGCCAATACGGCGGCGCGTTCGACGACTACGGCCATCACTTCTACTGCTCGAACCGCAATCCGCTCATGTTCACTGTCATGCCCTACGAGGCCATGCTGCGGAATCCGCACGCCGGCATCACGCAGGTGCATGAAGACATCGCCACGCCCGGCGCGGAGACCCGCGTCTATCCGCTGCAAATCACCCACACCACCGCCGATGCCCACGCCGGCACGAACACCGCGTGCAGCGGCCTTGGCGTCTATCGCGGTCACTTGATGCCCGAACTCAAAAACAACGTCTTCGTCCCCGATCCCACCGGCCAGCTCGTCACCCGCCACAAGATCGAGCCCAACGGCGCCTCCCTCAAAGCCACGCGTGTTGGCGACCGCACCGAGTTCTTCCGCAGCAGCGACGAATGGAGCCGCCCCGTGAACTTCACCACCGGCCCCGACGGTGCCATCTACATCTGCGACATCTACCGCCGCTGGATCGACCACGCCCGCTTCTTCCCCGAAGAGTTCGTCAAAACCCACGACATGCGCCAAGGCGAAAACCACGGGCGGATTTGGCGCGTGTTGCCGAAGGGCACCAAGAGTGGTTCAGTCGTCTCGACTGATCAAAACGCAGCCGGGACGGCTGCACCAGACTTCCAGCCTCTGCCCGAGCCTGAAGGAAGGAAGTTATTCTTCAAAATCATCGCTGAGCACGATGATGGGCAGGTGTTTGATGACCAAGATGCGATCATTCGCGCCAACGCGATAGCATCTAATCCTGAAGACCCTTGGATGGCCCGCGCAGCACTCTCATCGAGCATAGACATGGCAGGTCATGTGCTCGCTTTGACGCTTGCCGACGAGCGTTTTATCCAAACGTACTCTGCGATCCGAAACGACACGATTCGCAGCTTCGCTTCTGCCGCGGTTTCCCGAAATCGTGAGCCTGACCTCGAAAAAGCCGTCTCAACTCTGAAAATCGCCCCCGGCGAACTCCTCTGGTGGAAGCCCGCCTTGCTCCAAGGCCTCGCCAAGCTGCCCAAAGGCCACGAAGACGCCGCCAAGGAGATCGCCGCACTGCAATCGAAGATCGACAGCATTGTCGCCGACACCGCCGCGCCGGTCGATCAGCGTCTCGCGGTGCTGCCCTTGCTCGCCTCGCGGAAATGGGCCGCGGTCGAGCCCATCATCAAAGGCTTGCTCACCAGCGTGCAGCCGCCCACCATCACCGCCGCCACCATCGCGCTGCTGAAGAAATATCCCGCCACCACCACCTCCGGCCTGCTTTACGAACTCCTGCCCAAGGCCGGCCCCACGCTCAAACGCGAACTCGTCGCCATCCTCATCGCCAACTCCACCACCGCCTTCGACCTCCTCAAGCGCATGGACAAAGGCGAGTTCCCGCCCGCGTGGGTCGATGTCGAAAAACGCTGGGGTTTCCAGCGTGGGAAGGGCGAGATGGCCGCGCTCGCCAAAAAACTCTTCGGCGAGGCCATCACCGACCGCGCCAAGGTCGTCACCAGCTACCTCGACGCCGCCAAAAAGCCCGGCGACGCCAAAAAAGGCCAGCAACTCTTCGCCACCATCTGCATCACCTGCCATCGCCACGGCCCGCTTGGCGTCGATGTCGGCCCGCCGCTCTCCGACGTCAAAGTGAAGCCCCCCGAAGCCCTCCTCAGCGACATCCTTGATCCCAACCGCATGTTCGAAGCCCGCTGGAGCGCCTACACGATCGAGACCAAAGACGGCCGCACCCTCGCCGGCCTCATCCAAAACGAAACCACCGACGCCATCGTCCTCGCCATGCCCGGCGGTGCCAAAGAGACCCTCTCCCGCAGCGCCATCAAAGACATGAAGAGCCTGGACCGCACGCTGATGCCTGATGGTCTTGAAGCGGCGATCTCCAAAGAGCAGATGAGTGATTTGATCGCGTTCTTGCTGGGCAAATAACATGTCGTGGCGACGATTCGTCGCCGTTGAGCGGTGATGGCGACCACTGGTCGCCACTCCCGATCAGCAGATCAGCAATTGGATCGCGTTCTCGCTGGAGGAGTGTCCAGAACCGGGGACGCTCGATTTTACCGCCGAGGGGCAATGGGGCGGAGTTTCGACTTGTAGAGGCACATGTGGTTTTGCCCACGATCATGAGGCGTCTCCGACAGGCCGGTTCCGGAGTCTTCGTGCTCGTTAGGAGCCTTGGTTGCCGTGATCGCGGAGACTGCACGCTTATCAGCAGACGGCGAATCGGGCAAAAATGAGGCATGAGCACGCCCGTCGCGCCTCCCGCGATCCCCGCGCCGCCGTCGCAGGTCATTCCGGCGGATACCGTCTATGCCGCGCTGGGCGATCCCACCCGCCGTCGCCTGCTTCAAATCCTCGCCGATGGCCAGGGCCGCACCGCCACCGTTCTGTCTGGAAACGTCGGCAAGCGTCTCGACGCCACGCTGAAGCACCTCGTCGCCCTGCGCGGTGCCGGACTCGTCATCACCGCCGAAAACCCGCAGGACGGCCGCTGCCTCCTCTACCACCTCGCCCCCGCCATCCCGCGACGAAGACGGAACGCGGCTGGGAGATGGACTTCGGGTATTGTTTGGTGCGAGGGTAGATTCTAAAATCAGCGTTGACGGCCTACGGAACACACAGAAAAAGCGGAAAGCTCGCTGTCCGCGATTCGAATTCTTCTGTTTGCTAACTTCACCACGCGCTGAAACCCACCTTATGACCGATTATCACGATGTTCAGCGCGAGTGGAGTGAGAGGAGACTCCATGCTGAAACAATGTTGTCTTCACTCAGCCAGAAAAATCGAGCCAGGTTTTGTGAAGAGGCGCTTCTCCACTTGCTCGATGCTGGCTGGAACGATGAGCGTGTTTGGAATGCCACTGATTTGAACGAGCACGCCCGCTGTTTCGAAACTGCTTGTCCTGATTGTGTTCACGAGGTGTTTCGAAGCTTCGGCGGCCTGAGTATCGGATTTGAAGGTCGGCATGTCTCTGTGGGCCAACTCGCTGAATATGACTGCCCAGTTCCCGTTTTGCTCGGCCACATAGCCGGTGGGCGACTCTATGCAATTGGTGAAACGGACATGCTTTCCGATGAGGTGCTCGGCATTTTGATGGATGAAAAGGGCTGTGTTTATCTCGATGGTTCGACCTCAGACAGTCCCCCGAAGGACAGGTGTCTGGGAAAGGTCGCCTGCGACTTCACTGACTTTTTGAACGCCGTTTTTTCGGATGACGTGGGTGTTCTTGAGCAGACTTCTTGGATACATTACAGTGCGCACCAGCGAAGCTCTTGAGCGCCAAAGGCGCGTTCCATCCCAGCCTGGGCCAACGGCCCAGGAATGCTGAAAGCCCGGCCCATGCTCGCCCGGTTGCGCGCATAGCACGGGCTTTCAGCCCTTCCCCTGATCTCGGCGGCTTCCCCCCCTTGGCCGATGGCCCAGGCTGGTATCGTTCGCGCCTTTGGCGCTGGGGAGAGATGAACCCATAGCGTCAGAAGGCGATGGTGTCTCGGTGTCTGGAGCGCCAAAGGCGCGGTTCAGTCCAGCCTGGGCCATCGGCCCAGGAACATGGCAACACCCGACGCCGAGGGCTGAAGCCCCGCCCCATGCTCACCGCGCCTCAATCCCACACATAGGCCTCGTCATACGTCACGCCATATTTGTTCAGGAACGCCCGATACTCCTCCTGGAACGTGCGGGTGCGGTGATGCTCCTCCTGGTTGTCGATGTAGGTGGTGAGGGCCATCAGGTCCGCCGGAGCCACGGAGAAGCAGCCGTAGCCGCGTTGCCAGGAGAAGTCGCTCAAAGCGGCGGATTGGGTCTTGAGCCATTTGGACGACGAGGTCTTCAAGGTCTCGACCAGGTCGGCGATGGTCAGGGTGCGAGAGAGTCGGATGGCGAGATGCACATGATCGGCCACGCCGCCGACGCGGTAGGCTTCACACCCGGCGTTTCGTGCGACCTCGGCCAGATAGGCGTGGAGGTGAGGTCGCAGCGCGGCGTCGAAGCGCGGCAGACGATCCTTGGTGCTGAATACCAAGTGGACGATGACGAGGCTGAGGGACTGCGGCATGGCGGCAGGAGCATGGGGCGGGCTTTCAGCCCTTCACCTTGTTTTTTGCGACACGTCCTGGGCCGTTGGCCCAGGCTGGGATGGGGCGCGCCTTTGGCGCTGAATTGGGAGATTGGATTGCAGTGATGGAGGGAGACGATAAATTGCGCCTTGGACTGCCAACTCACGATGATCCGCGCCAAGATAATCATGTTCATCATTGCCGCCTGCTTGATAGTTGCGGTTGCTGCCACAGTCTTTACCGACTCGGGTCACCTAGCATATTCTTCAGCGGCAGCTCCATATCCCGAAACTTGGCTCCAAGTAAAGCCGGGTATGACGTCTGACGATGTGAGGCGATTGATTGGGAATCCGCAGGCTGACAATCGCGAACTCAAGCCCTTGGATCGATGGTTGATTCAACAAAATGGCATCGAACTGCACCTCGACGCGTGGATTGAGAATCCAAACAGCGCCGATTCCCGCGTTGAACGGGTGGTTCGGTGGAAACAGCTTTTAGGAGCCAAGTTCGATAACTACGTTAATCCGCCGTGGCCATGACTGTTCATGGGTAGATGAACAGCCAGCCACCGAGATATAAACGGCCTCAAGACACCAGCGGCAGCAGCTTCCCGAGCAACTCGCTGATCTTTACGCGTTCCTGCTCGCCGCTGTCGCGATGACGCAAGGTCACGGTGTCTTGGAGTTCGGGGCCTTTTTCGCCGCAGGTTTCGAAGTCGATGGTTACGCCGAAGGGCGTGCCGACTTCGTCCTGGCGGGCGTAGCGGCGGCCGATGGAGGCGGTTTCGTCGTAGAAGCAGTTCAGGTGCTTCTTGAGAAGCGCATAGACCTCGCGCGCTTTGGCGACGAGTTCGGGCTTGTTCTTGAGCAGCGGGAAGACGCCGACTTTGATCGGGGCGACACGCGGATGCAGGCGCAGGACGGTGATGACTTCCTTCTTGCCCTTCTCATCGACCTTTTCGGTCTCGCTGAAAGCCTTGGCGATGACGGCGAGCGCCATGCGGTCGAGACCGGCGGAGGGTTCGATGACGTGCGGGACGTAGCTGCCTTTGAAGAGACGCTCGAACCAAGCACGAACAGCGGCCTCGGGCATCGGCTCGCCCTTGGTCTTCGCGGCTTCGGCGGTGAGACGCTTCTGGATGAGGGATTCCTTCTGCTCGTCGGTGAGCTTGGCGGCGGCGGTTTTGAGTTCTTCGTCGAAGATTTCCTGCGACTTCGTGCTGGCGGTCTGGTGCGCGGACAAATCGAAGTCGCCACGCGCGGCGATGCCTTCCAGCTCTTCCGTTCCAAACGGGAACTCGCACAGGATGTCCACGCAGGCGCGGGCGTAGTGGGCGAGGTCGGCGGGCGTCTGCCAGTAGTATTCGAGCACGTCGCCCAGGCCGATGCCTTGGTAGAACTTCGTGCGCTGATCCACCCAGTAACGGTGCCACAGCTCCCAGCCCCAATTCGGCTGCGGTTCGCTCAAATCGGCACCTTCATGCCACTTCGCGACCTCGCCGCTGATGATCTCGACGGCTTCGTCGGGCTTGATGAAGAACTCGAGCTCCATCTGCTCGAACTCGCGGCTGCGGAAGGTGAAATTCTTCGGCGTGACTTCGTTGCGGAAGGCCTTGCCGATCTGGCCGATGCCAAAGGGCACCTTCACGCGGCTGGAGTCGAAGACGTTCTTGAACTGCGCGAAGATGGCCTGCGCGGTTTCCGGGCGCAGGTAGGTCACGTCGTCCTCGGTCGCGGTGGGGCCGAGGTAGGTCTTGAGCATGAGATTGAAGGGACGGGCCTCGCCGAGCATGCCACCGGTCTCAGGATGGAAATCGACGCTGCCATTCACGGCGTCGATTTTCTCCTCGCCGAGCAATTCGATCTCCTCGGGCTTGCCGGCGGCTTCACCGGCGTTTTGCGCGATGAGGGCACGGATGCGTTTGCGGAAGCTCTCGATGTGCTCGCCATTTTTCAGCAAGGCGGAGATGGCGCGGTCCCAGCGCCAGCCGTTCGGAGCTTTGGCGCCGCTGTATTTCATGACGACACCGTCCTGCGGATCGACGTGATCGGCGCGGACACGTTTGTTCGTCAGCGAGCACTCGCGCATGAGGTCGGCGAAGGTATCCACATGGCCGCTGGCCTTCCAGATGGCGGGATTCATGAGGATGCTGGCATCCAGGCCCAGCACGTCCTCGCGTTCGCGGGTCATGGTGTTCCACCAGGCGGTGCGCAGATTGCGCTTCAGCTCCGCACCGAGCGGGCCGTAGTCCCACACGCCGCCGCAGCCGCCGTAGATTTCGCTGCTTTGATAGATGAAGCCGCGGCGCTTGCAGAGGGAGACGATCTTCTCCATTTGCGCTTGGGATGCTTTGGGGTCGGAAGACATGGTGGATGAATGTAGGATGAGGTTGGGCCGAATGACTGGAGTGCCACCGGCGAGGGGGCGCGAAGGGAGCACTTCGGGGGCAGGGGAGCAAGCGGGGAATGTCCGGCAGAGTGGTGCTCGCGTAGCCCGCAGGTGGGACGGCGCTTGTTCCTGAGGTACTCGCAACAGCCGCTTCGAATCCAAGTGGCTTCAATGGCCATCAAGCCAGGGCGGCTGCCATTTACGGAGCCGAGGAAACGGACGGAAGCGACTTGCGGACTTTTTGGCCGGAGGGGTCGATGATGTCCACCGTGACGAAGAAAATGACGTTATTGGTCTCGACCTGTTTGGTGTTGCTGCGGAAAAGCTTTCCAACGAAAGGCAAATCTCCGATGATGGGAACCTTGTCATCCACGAGGTTGATGTCCTGGCGTTTCAAGCCGCTCAGCATGATGGTGGAACCATCCCACACGCGAACAGAGGTGTTTGTTTTGCTCGTCTTGAAGACCGGCTGAAGGATGGCATTCTGGGTGATCACAGAATCTGGCGTTGCGGTGATGCCTACCAACTGAGTAACCAGCACAACCACACCATTGATGACCCCTATCGCCACCGGGACGTTAATCGGGTTTAGACCTCCGGTGCGTATAATGGGTGAACCGTAATTGACGAAACCTTCAAAATCCGTGATCTCGGGTGCCAGATTGAGCTCCACCGAACCATCATCTCCGATCACCGGCTCGACTTCGAGGATGACTCCTGTCTTGCGCATCTCAAAAGCTGTCGGAGTCGCTGGTGTGGCAAGCTGCTGCGTTGGGAAGTTGAAACCCGCAGCCTGCCCCCCGTTTCCAGCCTGGGGCACTTGCGGTGGATCAAACTCCGTCGGATAAATGACCTCCCGCTGCAACTCCACCGTGGCCTTCTGGCCGTTCTTGGTGGTGACGCTCGGTGTGGCCTGGATATCGATGCCCTTTTTCTGTGACAAGCCTCTCAAAACGCCCTGAAATTGAGGGTCGGTGAGCACCCCTGCGATCGAAAGGATGCCGGGAGCCGGATTGGCACCCAGAGTCGCGGTGGAGCCGGTGTTTAGAAGCTGATCAAGTCGATTGATGTTGGCAGCAGAGGAGCCGGATCTCAAGCCTGCTGTCACCGGATTCGTTCCCACCGCGGTGGTCGTGCTGGTCGGTGAGAGGAAGGCTGTGGCCGCCGGCACCGTGGTGACGGTGGAAAAGGGGAACTGGGTCAGATCGGCAGTCCGATTGGTGCTTCCGAAAGACCCGCCACCAAAATCCACCTTGGGATTGCTGCCACCACCGCCGAGGAGCCAGTCAAATCCAAGCTCATCCAGATTCTTCTGGGCCACTTCGAGCATCCGCACCGTCACTGTCACCAGTTTTGGAGCGGTCTTCATGGACTGCTCGACGAGTCCTTCGACCATTTCCATGTTTGGAACGGTGTTGCGAACGACCAAGGTGCTGGTCCCGGCGGAGAAGCTGGCGCTGGAGCCTTCCGGAAATTGGACGCCCCGGCTTTCGAGGAACTCCTTGGCCCCCATTCGCTTGATGGAGAGTCCCCCGGCTGGCGTTGCAGCCGCATTCGCAGCAAAGGGATCTGCGGCGGGAGCGGCGGCCGCGGCTGAAGTGGCGCTGTTCTGAATGAAATCCGGCGGCACCCGGTAGCTGCGGGTGATCATCGCACCATTCTTTTCTCCGAGCGAGGTGAGGACGACGGCGCGAGTCTCGATCCGATAGGCGACACCGGCCATCTCGGTGACGTAGCGCAGGACTTCCTCCATGGGGATGTCCTTGAGCGAGAGACTGATTTGGGCAGATTTAAGCTCGTCAGGCAGGTTGAGGACGAAGTCGATGCCTCGGCCTTCCGGGTCGAGGTCGCGGCTGCGCAAGCGGAGCAGTTCAATCACCTCAGGCACGGTGGCTCCCTGAAACTCGATGCTGGGCAGGCGGTAGGTCCGCAGCTTTTCCACGATGCTATCACGTCCTTGAAGCGAGGAGGCTGTGGCACTTTCCCGCGCTCCGAAAAGCGCGTTCAAATCTCCGCTGCTGGGAGGGACCGCGTCCTCCCAGAGTTGGTCAACTTTGCCGAGCAGTCTGGCGCGGTTCTGATCACGGGCCGAGTTGAGATACCGGCTTTTCAACTGCTCGACCCGCTCCATGCCACGACGGGCGGCGTTGTTGTATTTGTCGATGCGGAGGACGTCCTGATACAGGCGTGTCGAAAGGTCGTAGTCGCCGATTTCGAGGGCGGAATTCGCTTTGAGAAGCAGGGCCTCGACCTTTTTGACATTGTCCACGTGGTCGCTGGTCAGCGCCGGAGGATAGCGGTCCGGGTCGGAGAGGCGGTTTTTGCAGTCGATCACCTGCTTGTTGTTCGGTGAGGTGGCCAGAAGTTTGGCGAGCAACTCATCGGCTTCGGGGCGCTTGCCGATGGCCATCAGTTCTTCGGCCCGGATGCACCCGGCGGACACAAAGCCCGCCTTGGCCGCTGCTTTCAGCTCGTGCGTGAGCGGGGCCTCGGGAAGGGAGGTGTAGGTGGCTTCGAGCAGGGTGAGAGCCTCCTCGGTTTTTCCTTCAGCCATCAGGCTGGAGGCCCTTTGCAGATCGCTGCCTGCGGAGTCCACTTTCATCTGGCGCTTGGCTGCCTCGCGTTCTGCGAGGGCTGCCACGCTGTCAGCCGCGGGCGACTGGTTCAAGACCAGCAGACTCATCACCCCGATGCGAAACCAGGGAGCAGGAGTGTGGTGGGGATGAAATTTCAATGGCATGCGGGAAAAGCGTCGCGGAAAGGGGGTGAGAAACGATTTGCATAACAGAACGCCCCGGTTTCCCCAAGCATTTTCTTCGTTCGCTCCTGACATTTCAGCCCCGCCTCGTCTCATGCCCGCCACCCTCCTTTCCCTCGACCTTTCGACTGCTCATGGCAGCCTCGCGGTCGTTTGCGGCGGAGCGGTTCGATTTGAAGCTTCGTTTCAGTCCGAAAGGTCACACAATGCGCGTGTCTTCAGTCCGCTGCGGGAGGCTTTGGAGGTGGCAGGGGACTCGCTAGCCGGCGTGATCATCGGGAACGGTCCCGGTTCTTACACCGGTGTGCGGATTGCAATTGCGGCAGGGCAGGGAATCGCCCTCTCGCGGGGCGTTTGGTGTGCTGGCTGGTCCTCGCTGGCGGCCCCGGACCAGAAAACGGCTCCAAACTACCGCGTCATCGGCGATGCCCGGCGGCAGAGCTTTTACCTCGCTGAGGTGAAAAACGGGCGTTTGATGCCCGAGATCGAAACGGTATCCCCCGAGGTAGCCCGGGAGCGTTGTGCAGATGGCTCGGCGTGGCTCACTTTTGACCCGCAGGTGCCTCTCGGGCTGCCCCAGGTGGTTCAGACGCGTCCGAATGCCGTCAGGCTGGCGCAAATCGTCGCCGCCTTGCCCGAGCCGGAGTTGCGTGAGCTCATTGCCCGGCCGCTCATTCCGCATTATCTGGCTGAGGCCTTCATCACGAAGCCCAAACGGCCACCCGGCACGGTTTGAGGTCGATCCCCTCACGGAACGGTCCTTGCACGCGGCTTTGCCCGCTCCATGTTCCGCGCCCTTTTCCCTTTCCCTCGCTCTCATGTTCAATTGGATCATCAAGAAAATTCTCGGCTCAAAGAACCAGCGCACCGTGCGCAAGCTCCAGCCCGTCGTTGCCGAGATCAATCGCATCGAAGAGCAACTCCAGCAGCAGGACGAGCAGGCGCTGCGTGACCGTGTGGCGAAGTGGCAGCAGCAGTTCCGTGCCTTCCACACCCCGCCATTCCTCGGTGGGGTCGCATTGCGCATCGCCGATGAGCAGCAGGTGAATGCCTCGCTGGAAGGCATCGCTCCCTATTTTGAGGCCCTGAAGGCTCATTTCCCGTCTCTCGATTCCGAGGAAGTAAAAACCTCAGCCTGGGCTTCCGCTTCCTTGGAAGAGAAAAAAGCCCGCATCGACCGCGCCCGCGACGCCTGGAACGAAATCCAGCCTAAGTTCGCCGACATCGAGCAGCAGATGCTCAACGACATCCTCCCCGAGGCCTACGCCGTCGTCAAAAACGCCGCCCGCCGCCTCTCCGGCAGCGACATCATGGTCTGCGACACCCCGCTGAAATGGAACATGGTCCATTTCGACGTGCAGCTCATCGGCGGTATCGCCCTGCATCGCGGCATGATTGCTGAAATGGCCACCGGTGAAGGTAAAACGCTTGTCGGCACGCTGCCCGTCTTCCTCAATGCGCTCACCGGCCGCGGCGTGCACGTCATCACCGTGAATGACTACCTCGCCCGCCGCGACAGCGAGTGGATGGGCCACCTTTATAAATTCCTCGGCCTCACCGTCGGCGTGATTCAAAACGACCAGCCCAGCCACATCCGCGCCGAGCAATACCGCTGCGACATCACCTACGGCACGAACAGCGAATTCGGCTTCGACTACCTCCGCGACAACGGCATGGCCTCCAGCAAGGACCAGCAGGTCCAGCGCGGCCATTACTTCGCCATCGTGGACGAAGTGGACTCCGTCCTCATCGACGAGGCCCGCACGCCTCTCATCATCAGCGGCCCCGTCGCCGTCGCCGAATCCTCGCATCACTACGAGCGTTACAAGCCGCTCGTTGAGCAGCTCGTCCGCCGCCAGACCACGCTTTGCACCAAGATCATCACCGAGGCCAAGGAGCACGCCACGAAGGGCGAGCACGACCTCGCGGGTAAAAAGCTCTTCCAAGTCCACCTCGGCCAGCCGAAGAACCGCGCCCTCATGCGCTGCATGGAGGACCCCGAGCTGCGCCGCGACATGGAAAAGGCCGAACTCGCCCTCTACCAGGACACGCAGAAGGTCGAATACTTCAAACTCAAAGAGGAGCTTTACTACTCCATCGAGGAAAAGAGCCACGACGCCGACCTCAGCGAAATGGGCCGCACCTTCCTGAATCCCGACGATCCTGATGCCTTCGTGCTGCCGGACATCGCCACCATTTACAGCGAGATCGACGGCGACGCCTCGCTCAGCGATCAGCAGCGCATTCAGAAGAAAAACGAAACCCAGGACCGCCTCTCGCACCAGGGCCAGCGTATCCACCAGATCAGCCAGCTCCTGCGAGCCTATACGCTGTATGAGAAGGACGTCGAATACGTCGTCGAGGACAACAAGGTCATGATCGTCGATGCGCAAACAGGCCGCAAAATGCCCGGTCGCCGCTGGAGCGATGGTTTGCACCAGGCCGTCGAGGCCAAGGAAGGTGTCCACATCGACGCCGAGACGCAGACGCTCGCCACCATCACCATTCAGAACTACTTCCGCCTCTATCAAAAGCTCGGCGGCATGACCGGCACCGCGGAAACCGATGCCGCGGAGTTCAACGATATCTACGGCCTCGACGTGCTCACCATCCCGACCAACCGGCCGGTGAAGCGCAAGGACCACAACGACAGCATCTACAAGACCCGCCGCGAGAAATTCAACGCTGTCATCGAGCTCATCAAGGAGCTGCATGCCAAAGGCCAGCCCGTCCTCGTCGGCACCGCCAGCGTCGAGGCCTCCGAAATGGTCTCGCGCATGCTGAAGCTGCAAAAGATCGTCCACAACGTCCTCAACGCGAAGTACCACCGCCAGGAGGCCGAGATCGTCGCCCGTGCCGGTCATCGCGGCGCCGTCACCATCTCCACCAACATGGCCGGTCGTGGCACCGACATCAAACTCGGCGAAGGCGTCGCCGAGCTCGGCGGCCTCTTCGTGCTAGCCACCGAGCGTCACGAGTCCCGTCGCGTGGACCGCCAGCTCCGCGGACGTTCCGCCCGTCAGGGCGATCCGGGCGAGAGCAAGTTCTTCCTCAGCTTCGAGGATGATCTCATGCGCAACTTCGGTGCCGCTGAGCGCATGACAAAGATGATGGAACGCTTCGGCATGAAGGAGGGCGAGGAATTGCAACATCCCTGGCTCAATCGCAGCGTCGAAACCGCCCAGAAGCGAGTCGAACAGCGCAACTACGTCTGGCGCAAACGCGTCCTCGAATACGACGACGTCATGAACCAGCAGCGCGAGGTCGTCTATGAATGGCGCAATGATGTACTCAACAGCAACGACACCCGCCTGCTCATCAACGACGCCGTCGAGAAGGGCATCCGCGACCGCATCGGTGAATTCGTCCCCGCTGAAAAATCCAACGAAGTGCCTGACTACGACGGCCTCATCCACTGGATCAACACCACTTTCCCCATCGGTTTGAAGGCCGAGGACGCCGATTTCGCCAGCCGCGACTTCGAAGGCAATGTCGCCTTCATCAAAGAGCGCATCCTGCACGCTTACGACGTGAAAGTGGAAGGCGGCAATCCCACCGCGCTTCAGGAGATCGAGAAGATGATCCTTCTCAACGCCATCGACCGCCTCTGGCAGGAGCATCTTTACGCCCTCGATGCTCTCAAGGAAGGCGTCAGCCTCCGCACGCACGGTCAGAAAGACCCGCTGATCGAGTTCAAGCAGGAAGCCTTCGGCGCTTTCGCGGAACTCATGCGCAACATCAACGGCGAAGTCCTCGGCAATCTCTTCCGCAGCACCCAGCAGCTCGCCGCCTTCGAGGCCTTCCTCGCCCAGATGGCCATGCAGGCCTCCGCCACCGGCGGTGGTGCCGAGGAAAACGAACCTGAGCCGCAGCAGCGCCGCGCCCGACAGGTCGAACAGGAAGAAGACCCCGCGGCTCCCGCTGACAACAGCCCCCGCCTCATCATCCCGCAGCGCACGCCGCCCTCGAAGCAGTCGAAATTCCAAAACGTCGGCCGCAACGACCCCTGCCCCTGCGGCAGCGGCAAAAAGTTCAAGCAATGCTGTGGCCGCACCGCCTGAGCCGCGGCCCGAGCAGGGTGATCCCGGTTTCGCGTCCTCGCGGCCGGGCGCATCGCCCGCCGGATGATCCGGCTCAAAATGCGTGCTGGACATTTCAGCCCGTTTTCCCATAGAATCCGCCCTCTTTTCCGGCATGCGCATCGTCTCCAAAGTCCTCTGGACCCTCGCCTTCATCGCCGCCACCTTCGTCTGGATGGTGCTCTTCGAGCACGGGTTCAGCCTGAAGGGGCTCACTGAAGGCACTCAGAGGGAGTTTCAGTCGATCAGCGGATGGTTCTCCGGCAAGAAATAATCCCCCCAACCTTCTCACGCCCTCTCCCCCCGGGAACATGATCACCACGGACCTCGACCTCGACCCCAAATATCAAAACCTCTGGAAGCGCGCCCTCGTCTCCGCCGACCAGAAAAACTGGGATTATGTCATCAATCTAGTCCTTCCCATTGTGAAGGACAACGTCGGCTTCATGCAGGGACGTATGCTGCTGCGCACCGCGGAAGGGGAGAAGGTCAATGCCGGCGGCAAAAAGTTCGGCCTCGGTGGCCTCAGCTTCGGTGGTGGCTTGTTCAAGTCCTCCAAGAAAGAGCCAGCGGAGGTGATCGCTGACATGGAGGAGAACATCTTCCAGAAGGACCCCTTCAACATGGGGGCCAACACCCAGCTCTATGACCTGGCGATGAAGATGCACTTCCCCGAGCTGGCCGCCTTCGCGCTCGAGACGATCCGCATGGGACATCCCGAGAATACGAAGAACATGCACAAGCTCGCCGAGCACTACATGGCCCACGAGGAGCCGCAGAAGGCCAGTGACGTGTATCGTGCCATCCTCAAGGTCGACCCCCGTGACATCGGCGCCAACAAGGGCGAGAAGGACGCCGCCGCCAAGACCTCCATCAAAACGCAGGGCTGGTCCCAAGAGGGCGATTTCCGCAACAAGATGAAGGACAGCGGTGAGGCCGCCAAGCTTGAAAAGCTCAACAAGCAGGGCATGACTCAGGAGGAGATGGAGCAGTTCCTCGCCGAGACCATCGAGCTATACAATGCCGACCAGGGTAACATCGTCGTCGTGAAGCGCATGGCCGATCTGTACGAGCGCATCGGCCAGCTTGAGAATGCCTACACCTTCTTTGAATACGCCCTCACCCTCAACGCAGGGGATGTGGCACTCCAGCGCAAGGTCGAGAACCTGCACAACAAGATCCAGGACCTCCAGGTTGCCCAGATGGAGACCGACATTGAGTCCAACCCCGATGCTCCCGATCTTGAGGACAAGCGGGCGCAGATCGCAGAGATCCGCCGCCAGCGTGCTGGCAAGCTCATTGAAGAGGCCAAAGGCCGCGTGGAGCGCAACCCGACCGACAAGGCCCTCCGGTATGAGCTCGGCCAGGCCATGTTTGAGGGCGGTCTCTTTACCGAGGCCATTCCAGAGCTTCAGCAGGCCCGCTCGAACCCGCACATCCGCACCAAGGCCATGCTCCTGCTCGGCCGCTGCTTCGAGAAGAAAAACATGAACGACCTCGCCGAAGGCGTGCTCTCCGAGGCCGCCAAGGAGCTGGTGGCCATGGACAACATCAAGAAGGAGCTTCTTTACGAGCTCGCCATGGTTTACGAGAAGTCAGGCAAGCGGGACCAGTATCTCGAGGCTCTCAAGGAGATCTATAACACCGACTACGGCTACCGCGATGTGGCCAAGCGTGTCGAGTCCTCCTACTCGTAAAATCGGGCAGCAGCCCCTTTTGAGCGCCCTCTCGGCTGGCCTTGGAGCCGTCCAGAGGGCGCTTTGTTTTATCAAGCCTGCTCAGCTGGCCGTAGGCGGAGCGGCCGTGAACACGATTCTCGAAC
>JBKCXA010000505.1:0-2299 GCA_046316935.1 Prosthecobacter sp. | reverse complement strand
CTGAATCCAGCATCAGAGCCTGCTCACGGCCGAAATCGGCGAGTGCGCATATTTCCTGCTTTGTTGAATCTCCAGGATGGCGACTCCCGTGATGGGTCCCTGCGTCAACAACTGCTGCCGCCGCGCTTCGGAGAAGTCCCGGCGGACCTCCGAGTAAGGTTTTAGCTTTTTGGTGACGTGTGGCTTGGTGTTCATGTGCTGGCTGCAAGCGTCATTATGTTCAGGCACCTGAATATGAAAAGCAAGCACCGCTTCGACAGCGTCCGTGAGGTGGACTTTCGGCTTGCAAGCCACATTCGCCCGTCTTGCGGCGTTTAGTCACTCCGCATGCTTCTTCGCTTCTTTGCCTTCCTTTTGATCTCCACGCCCGTTCTCGCCCTCACGGCGGACGAGCTTCAAACGTTCATTGATGAGGCGTCCAAGTCTGAGAAAGGCTCGGAGGTGGTCATTCCGCCGGGGCGGCATGTGCTGGAGCATTCGCTGGTGATCCAGAAGGCGAAAAAGCTGCGCATTGTGGGTCTCGACGCGGAAACCACGATCCTGCAACTGCCGCCGCTGGCCTTTGCGGAGGTTGCTGAGGTGGCGCAGGCGGGTGACCAGCTCATCCGGGTGAAACGTCACCAGTCCTTCAAGCCCGGCATGCGTCTCCACATTGAGGCGGATGGAGCGGTGGACAGCTTCACGAAGAAGCCGAAGCCCTACCACCTGGCCACGGTGGCCCGCCTGGAGGGAAACACCATCCACCTTGTGAAGCCGCTCGACTTCCCCGCCCCGGCCGGCACGCTCATCCGCGATCCCGACGCCCCCAATATCTTTGAGATCCGCGGTGCCGTGGAGGACGTGCAGATCAGCAAGCTCACGCTCGATGGAGGCCGCGTGGAGGGAGATCCGCCCGTCCGCGGCCATGTGCAGCTATGCGGCATCTTTGCCCAGGGACCTTACAGCTATGAAAAAGGCCCGACCGGACCGCTCGTCAAAGGTTTGCGCATTGAGCGCTGCTTCATCCAGAACTGCCACGGGCGCGGCATCGCGCTGTATGCCTGCGAAGATGCCCTGATCGAAAACTGCACGATCCGTGACACCACGGACGAGGCCATCGACTTCGATCATTTCACCACCGGCAGCATCGCCCGGCACAACCACATCGCCCGCAGCCTGGTCGGTGTGGAGTTGAATGACGCCATCGGCTGCACCGTGGAGCAGAACGACTTTCTCGCCTGCCAGACCGGCATCAATCTCTGGCGCTGGTGCAAGCAGCCCGGCCTCAACGAGAAGAATGTCATCCGGGGCAACCAGTTTGATCAGACACGCGGCAACGCCGTCCAGATCGCCTCCGGCACAGCCCAAAACAGCGTCATCGAAAACGAGATCACCGCCTCCGGCAAGAACGGCCTCATCCTCAACGGCGAAGGCCAGGTCGTGAAGGCCAATCGCATCTCCGGCAGCGGCCTGAAGGACATCGCTGTGGCGGCAGGAAAGCACGAGATCATTCCCTGATGAACCTCGCGTCATCACCCATGGTGGTTGTAGGCCAGGTCTGTGATCTGGCATTTCCGCCTCACAGAGGCGGACTACAGGGTGAGTCCTGCTTTTCGAAAATCTTGATGACTGCTCTGCCAACAAAAACTCCCCGACACGCCGTGGGCGCATCGGGGAGAGGCTTGGGTGAGGATGAGATCAATCCGGGCGATCACCGCCGCCGGTGCTGCCGCCGGAGGTGGGGCCGGAAAGCGTGTCGGTGGTGAGCGGGGCGGAGCTTTGGCTGCGACTCGCGGGCAGCGCCCCGACCTCGGTGCTGCCGGGATTCACCTGGCGGCGGTTGAGCAAGCCGGAGGTCATGTAGTTCACCCCGCCGCGAGGAGCCTCGCCATTGGCATGCTGGCGGAGCAGGTCGAGATCGATCAAGCCCGAAGCGGCTTTCGCGTCCGGGGCGCCAACACCCCCGAGGGCCGCCCCTTCGGAAGGGCTCCGGTCACAGCCGCGATGGGCACTGGTGTCGATGTGCTCGAGCGGGGCCGCGTCCGGTGGTTCGCTGGTGGTGCGCGTGCTGGTGGATGGCGTCTCACCGGGGATGAGGCTCGTGGTTTCCGTGGTGTAGGTGCCATCGGGATTCCGGTTGGTCTCCTGACGATGGATCTCCCCGCTGCTGCTGACGCTTTCGACAACCCGGGTGAGCAGCGTCTCCGCGTCGCCATCGCCATCCGAGTCGCCCGACTTTTCATGATAATGCTCGCGGCTTCCATCCGGGCCGATCAAGATGCTAGCGGCCTCGACCGTGCGACCGTCCGAGCTTGTGGAA
>JBKCXA010000504.1:0-7995 GCA_046316935.1 Prosthecobacter sp. | reverse complement strand
AAGATCAGCTTTGATCGCAGCACCGGGGCTGGCGATGCCAGCGCACCCGCCGGCACCTTGCAACCCGGCCGTGATCACTGGCCGCGAGCCTTCACCAATGTGTGGGCCGGTGGTGGCATTCAGACCGGCGGCATCATCGGTGCCTCCGACAAGCGTGGCGAGGATGTCGTCGAGCGTCCCTGCAATGCGAGCGACTTCCTCGCGACCATCTATCACCACCTCGGCATCGACTACACCAAGGTCACCATCGACGACCTCAACGGCCGTCCGGTGCACATCGTGGAAAACGGCAAGGCGATCCCCGAATTGATCTCGTGAGGATCAAAACTTGGTCAGCCGCGTTGCTGAATGCTTGCGGTTCCCCGAACCAAGGCGGCCAGCACCTCGTGCCACGACAATGGAACCTCCACCACATGATCTCGGAGCCAGGCCCGATCATAGATCGCGCTGTCATCAAAGCTCATTTCCGCCTCTCGCAGGGGGATTTTGTTGCCACGAGCCTTCCGGGACAGAACAACCTTTGAAATCGGAGCGACATGCTCCACCACTTTTGATCCGATGAGCCCACCTGACACCTGCCTGCTCACCTCCTGGCCCGACAAGCAATAAACCCGACCTCCGGAGAGCAGGAACACCACCGGACCTTCATCCTCCACTTCAGGGAACATGCAGGCATCCGTCAGTTGAAATTCCCTCTCCTCCGCCATGCCGTGCTGCAAATCCTGCCTCACCTTGGATCGCAGAGCCCTTCCTCCGCTCATGCGAACACCAAGCCAATAGCTTCCTGCGCCAGCCAACAAGGCCGGAATCGGCCACCAAGTCAGGCCCCCGGTCAGGCGGTTGATGTTCTTGGCCCAAAGCGCTGCAAAGATGACAACCAAGACCCACAGCAGGGCTCGAACGATTGCACCGAACGGCGACATGATTTCGCCCAGCCTCTTCGTCTCGGACTTGGAAAAAGGAGTCTGTCGAATGGTCATGGCCTGAGGCGCTTCCAGCTTGCATCAAGGAGATGAAATCAGGCAATCTTGAACTCACGCCCGGCTAAAAGCGCCCCGAGAATGCGCTCTCAATTCGCCAGTCGCACGTCAATGTCGGCGCGGAGCTTCTCCCACATGCTGGCGAGAGAGGCGCTGACTTTGTCCTTCGCGGCGGCGAGTTCGGCGGCGGTGAGTTTTTGGCCCGCAGGAGGCGTTTGGCGGCCAAACATGTAGTATTTGATCTTTGGCTCGGTGCCGGAGGGGCGCACGGCAAAGCTGCGACCATCGGCGAGATCGACGAAGAGCATTTTCTCGGTCGAAACGGCCTCACCTTCCTCATCGACGATGCCGGGCTTGCGGAAATCACGCACGCTGGTGACGGCGCTGCCATCGACTTCCTTCGGCGGGTTCGCGCCGTAGCTGTCGGCGAGCTTTTGGATCTGTGCGGCACCAGCAGCACCCTCGAAGACGACGCTCTCGTTGCGCTCCATGAAGAAGCCGATGTCGCAATACACTTCGTCGAGCAATCCGGCGACGGTGAGGCCCTTTGAGGCCGCGTAGGCAGCGAGTTCGGCAAACATCACGACGGCGCCGTTGCCATCTTTGTCGCGGCTGAAGTCATCGCCCATGTAGCCGTAGCTTTCCTCGCCGCCGAAGACGAGGAACTTGCTGCGCTCGAGGCGTGCAGCGCGAGATTCAGCGGCAGTGAGGTCGCGATACTTCGCGCGGATGTCGGCGGGCAGGGCGTTTTCGTATTTGTTCAACTTGGCGCTGATCCACTTGAAGCCGGTGAGCGTGTTCACGCAGTTGATGCCAAACTTCGCCGCGATCGCGTCCTGCATCGGGCTGGTGACGAAGGTCTTGAGGAAGACGGCGTTTTTCTTGTTCGACTCGTTCAGGATGCCGAGGTCAAACATCGTCTTGATGCGATACCAGCCCATGAGCGAGCCGGTTTGGTTGCCGGTGAGGAGCTGCATCTTGCCGCTGGCATCGCGCACGCCCACGCCCATGCGGTCGCAGTCCGGATCGGTGCCGATGACGATGTCCGCGCCTTCTTTGTCGGCCAAATCGACCGCCATTTTCAAAGCGGGCGCGTTTTCCGGGTTCGGCGACTTGACGGTCGGGAAACGGCCATCACGCACGTCCTGCTCCGGCACGGTGAAGAAGTTGAAGCCGAGCTTTTTGAGGATCACCGGCACCAAAACGCCACCCGCACCATGCAGCGCGGTGTACACGATTTTGAGCTTCTTCGCGGCTTCCTGCTGGAGGAGCTGCGGCTGGAGCATCATCGTCTCCACGCGTTCGAGATACTGCGCGTCCATCTCCGCGCCGAGCATCGTCAGCTTGCCCTGCTGATCGGCAGGCAGCGGCGTGTAGCTTTCATCCTTGATGGCATTCACCTCGGTGATGATGCCCTTCGCGTGAGGCTCCACGATGCCCGCTCCGTCGCTGTAGTTGACCTTGTAACCGTTATCGTGCGCCGGGTTGTGCGAGGCGGTGAGCATCACGCCCGCATCGGCGCGGAGTTGACGCACCGCGAAGCTCATCTCCGGTGTCGCGCGGCATCCATCGAAAAGGAAAACATCCGCGCCGTGATCAATCGCGATCTGCGCGCAGCGTTTCGCGAACTCGGGCGAGAAGTGACGCGTGTCGTGCGAGAAAACGACCGTCGGCTTGCCTGCGAGACCGGCCTTGGCGCGGTAGGCCTTGATGTAAGCCACGAGACCACGCGTGGCGCGGCCGACGTTGTAGAAGTTCATCGAGTTCGTGCCGACACAGGGATGATCGGGGCGTTGATCGGCCGGGGCATTGCCGCGCTCGGCTTTCGTGACCACTTTGCCGACCGTGCGACCGCGCAGGCCACCGGTGCCGAATTTCAGCGCCTGGAAAAAGCGGTCATTGAGCTCGTCCCACTGCTCCGCGGTGGCGAGTTCCTCGATGCTGGCCCGATAAACCGGCTCACTGCTCGCAGCGAGCAGGGCGAGGATGTTTTCATGCGTGGAGGCGAGGATTTTGCCTGCGGCAGCAGCGGCGGAGAGATTGGCTTCGAGCGACATAAGGGCCGCGATCATAGCGGCGGCCCCTGTTTTGGCAAATCCCCATGACTGCGGGATTCTTTGGGTTTTAGAAGGGGTTGCCTCGAAACGGATCACCGCCAGACTCCGCGCCCATGCTGAACCACATCTGGGCCGTTCTTCTCTTCGTTGGAATCCTCGTCGCGGGCCTCACCGGCCATGTTTCCGGCGAAGGCAGCGTGCTCGACGCGGCGGCCAAGGCAGCCGAAAAGGCCGTCATGGGAATCGCGCTGCCGCTGGCGGGCATGATGATGTTCTGGCTCGGCGTGCTGCGGCTGATGGAAAAGGCCGGTGTGCTCGATGCGGTCGTGCGTTTCCTCTCCCCGCTGCTGCGCCGCCTCTTTCCCGATGTGCCCAAGGATCATCCCGCGCTCGGCGCGATGGTGATGAACCTATCGGCCAACATGCTCGGCCTCTCGAACAGCGCCACGCCGATGGGCCTGAAGGCCATGGGGCATCTGCAGGAGCTCAATCCGCACAAGCAGAGCGCCAACAACACCATGGTCACCTTCCTGGCGCTGAACACCGCGGGCTTCACGCTCATCCCCATCACCGCGATGAATTTCCTCAATGCCGCGGGCATCAGCAACAGCTTCCGCGTCATCATTCCCACCATCCTCGCCACCGCCTGCACCTCCACCGTGGCCGTGCTCGCCGCGAAGACCTACCAGCGCTTCTCCCCGCAACTGCCCGATGAGGTCGAGCAGCCCGCCGAGGAGAAAAAAGCCGCGCAAACCGGCTTTTCGACACGCTCGAAGATCTTCCTCGGTCTCCTCGCCGTGCTTTTTGCCGGCATGGCCGTGCTCGAACTCGGCCCGAAGCATCTCCGCAGTGATCTCCTCCATCAAACCGGCCTCTCCTCGGTCATCGACAAAGCCGCCGAACGAAAGGCGACCGCACAAAAAGTCCTCAGCGAGCAAAAGACCGCTCAAACGCAGGTCGTCGCGGCAGAGCCGCCCGTCTGGCGGCGCGTCATGGATGGCGCCTCAGGCCTCGCCATTCCCGCCATCCTGCTCGCCGCCGTCGGCATCGCGTGGGTTCGAGGCGTGCGGGTGTATGAGGAATTCGTCGAAGGTGCGAAAGAAGGCTTCGCCGTGGCCACACGGATCATGCCCTACCTCGTGGCCATGCTCGCCGTGCTGGCCATCTTACGGGAATCAGGCGCGTTTTTGCTTCTCGAGTATGCGCTGGCTCCGGTGCTGAATCTTCTCGGCTTTCCGGTGGAACTCCTCACGCTCGCCCTGATGCGCCCCCTCAGCGGCAGCGGTGCCCAGGGCATCCTCAATGAGATCCTCACGCGTCCCGACCTCAGCGAGACCGTCAAATTCACCGCCGCCATCCTCTACGGCTCCACGGAGACCACGTTCTATGTTCTCACCGTCTATTTTGGCAGCGTCGGCATCCGCCGCTTCCGTCACGCCCTGCTTGCTGGACTCACCGCGGACCTCGCGGGCATGATTGCTGCTGTGTTTTTTGGCCGGTTGCTTTTTGCGCTGGTTTGATGGCGGGAAGATTTTTTCCTCCCGCACACAAAAAGGAGGAGCAGGGTCGTTAAGGCCGATGAAAGCCCCCTGAAACCCACGCCCCCCCGCATGGACCCTGCTTTTGATTGGAAACGCACCTTTGACCAGCTCGCCCCGCAACTGGTCCTCTACGCCCGCCAGCTCGTGCAGACGAAAGCGGACGCCGAGGACGTGGTGCAGATGGCCTTCGTCCGGTGGTGGCGGCGGTTTCCGGAAGGCGATCCTCAACACATCCCGCTGCTTTACGCCGCCGTTCGCACCATCGCCCTCGACCAGCGCCGCTCGGACAACCGCCGCGTCTCCCGCGAGGCAAAGTCCGACATCGCCATCGCCGGTGAAAATGCCCCCAGCTTTGATCCGCGGCCGGAGCAGCGTGAGACCGCCGAAATCATCGAAAATGCCCTCCAGGACCTCTCCAAAGAACAGCGCGAAGTCGTCACCCTGCATCTCTGGGGCGGCCTGACCTTCAAAGAGATCGCTGCCATCTCCGGCGAATCGATCAACACCATCGCCGGCCGCTACCGCTACGCCTTGAACAACCTGCAAAAGAAACTCGCCCCCGTCCGCGACGAGCTCGTCACCAGCGATGAGCCGCCGCCCGTGGCCCTCGAAAATGTCCTGTCCTTCTCCCCTGCCCCGGAGGTTCTGTCATGAAAGCTGAAATCCACGCCCCTGAACTCGAAAACCTGCTCCGCAGCCTCGCCCCTGCCGCCGTTTCGCCGGACCTGCGCACCCGCGTCGAGGAAGAGCTGCGTCTCGACATGAGCTGGCTCTCACAAACCGTGAAAAAGCCCCGCGCCGTGCGCTGGCTGGCCCCGGTGACCTACGCCGCGATGGGCGCCGCCGCTGCCATCGTGGTGATGGGCATCTTCTCCAGCAGCATCACGCCTCCAGCGCCTGTTTCAAAGCCCGCCGTGGCTGTGACGACCGCCCCCGCATCCGGCGTGATGCCCGTGTCCACCATCGCCGAATGGGACGACGTGCAGGACGAGGGCATCCGCTACACCGCGGATCGTCTGCCACAAAAGCACGTCCGCGTCCGCGGCACCGAACGGCACCTCTACATCGACCCTCGCGATGGGGCTGAAATCATCGTCGAGTATCCGCGGGAGCAGTCCCTCGTGCTGCCCGTAAGCTTTCAGTGAACCCTTTCACGCAACCATCGCCCGTTCCCGCGACAATGACTTGGCGTCGCGGCGGGCGGGCGGTGGATGCGGACCCTTTCGCCAGGTCACCCAGCCATTCAAAAAAACCGCCTCCCTTGCCATGAAACTCCATCGTTCTCTCCTGTTGGCCCTCGCTGCCAGCGCCACTGCCCTCTCCGCGCAGCAACCCGATGCTCCGAAGCCCCCGGATGCCCCCAAGCCTCCTCAAGCACCCGAAGCCCGTCCTTCACCTCGTGAGAACCGTGGCGAGCCTGAGCAGAAAGCCGTCGCCTACATGGGCGTGCTCACCCGTGAGGTGCCCGTCGAGCTGCGCAGCCAGTTCTCGCTGCCGGACGGCTTTGGATTGATGGTCGAGGAAGTCATGCCGGACTCGCCTGCAAAGACCGCCGGCATCAAGCCGCATGATGTGCTCGTGAAATTCGCCGATCAGCAGCTCGTGAACATGGAGCAGCTCATGACGCTCGTTCGCAGCAAGAAGAAGGACGAGGTCGTGCCCTTCACCATCATCACCGGCGGCAAGGAAACGCAGGTCAGCGTGACGATGGCGGAGCGCATGGTGCCTGCCAACGAGATGCGCCAGCCCTCCCGCGGCTTCCCTCGCATGCCGCCGCAGATGCAGCACTTCTTTGGCGGTGGCGGCCAGGACATGCGTGAGCAGATGGAGCAGGTGCAGAGGCAGATGCGGGAGTATCAAGAGCGCATCCAGGAATGGAATCGCGATGGGCATCGCGGCCCCTTCCCTCAGCCCCCATCCTCCCGTCGTGAAGAGGGAGACCGCCGCGGCGGTCCCGGCCCTCGCGAAGGTGAAAAACGCACCGAAATGCGGGTCGAGAGCCATGCCTCCGCCAACATCATCCGTCGTGATGACAGCGGCGAATACCAGCTCAAGCACGAGGATGGCAAACGCACCTTCACCGCTCGTCCGAAGGATGGCGAGGAGCAGAGCTGGCCGGTGAACACCGATGCCGAGCGCCAGGCCGTGCCGGAGAAATTCCGCGAGAAGCTGCGTCTCTTCGACGACGTGCATCAAGAGCTGCACTTCGAGCGTCGCGGAGGCCCCGATGCGCCCCGCCCGCCAGAAGATGGTCCGCGTGAAAACGCCCCGCCTGCTCCGAAAGGCCGCGAGACATCGGTTTGAGGAAAATCACCGCGTTTCAAGATTCAAGCTTCATGGGCTGCGGTCCATGAAGCTTGTTTTTTGCGTCGTGAATCTCACACGCCGTGCAGGATGGCCTCGGCCATGCGCAGCGCCTGCACGTTCGGCTTCACCTCATGCACACGGATGATGCGGGCGCCATGCTCACGGGCGTGGGCGGTGAGGGCGATGGTGGGCCAGTAACGATCTTCCATCGCGGTGCTGTGAAGCACTTTGCCGATCATCGACTTGCGCGAGACGCCGATGAGCAGCGGACGAGCTTCGATGATGAGCTCGGGAAGATGGCGCAGGAGGCTCAAATTATGCTCCAGGGTCTTTCCGAAGCCAAAGCCGGGATCGAGCACGATACGCTCTGCCGCGATGCCGGCGGCGGTGAGGATGCGAAGACGCTCTTCAAGGTAGGTGCGGACCTCAGCGACCACGTTTTCGTATTCCGGCGCATTTTGCATCGTCTGCGGATCGCCGATCATGTGCATGGCGACGAGACCGCATTGCGTCTCCGCAGCCAGCCGGACCATGGCGGCATCCCCACGCAGGCCGGTGACGTCATTGATGCTGTCCGCCCCGGCATCGAGGGCGGCACGAGCCACCGAGGCCTTCATCGTGTCGATGGAGATGAGCACCTGGCTTTGCGAGCGAAGGGCACGAATCACGGGCAGCACGCGGCGGAGTTCCTCGGCCTCGCCCACCGGCTCCGCGCCGGGACGGGTCGATTCACCGCCGATGTCGAGGATGTCCGCACCTTCGGAAACCATTGCCAGCGCATGCTCCACGGCGCGGCCGGGATCGGCGAAGCGGCCGCCATCGGAAAAACTGTCCGGCGTCACATTCACGATGCCCATGATGAGGCCGCGCTGTGTGAGATCGAGGGTGCGGGAGCCGATGCGCCAGATCATGATGAAGGAGGGGCTGGAGGCGGCGGGGGTGCCTTGGCGAGCAGGAAACGCTCCACACCGGCGAGATCGCGCACGACTGCGAGCTCGCGATAGCCAAGCAAGGCCGCTTTTTCGGCGATGGCCGGGCTTTGATCGTGTGCATGCTCGATGGCGATGAGGCCCTCCGGCGAAAGATGCATGGGAGCCGCCTCCAAGAAGC